>CALCPC010000535.1 GCA_937900975.1 uncultured Paracoccaceae bacterium | reverse complement strand
CGCCCGAGCTCGACGCGCCGATGGGGGGCTTGAAGGTCTCGGTGTTCCTCGAGGTGGAAGGCGCGGGGGACTACCTGCCGCCGTATGCGGGCAACCTCGACATCATGACCAGCGCGGCCGCGCGCATGGCGGAGAAAAACGGGTATTTGGAGTTCGACGCCCAGCCCCCCATGATCACGCCATAGACCTCAAGGCTGCCAATGGCGAAAATGTAGAGGATCCCAACGTTCAGATCGGCAATCACCCACCCCTCGTTAAACGGGATCACGGCCCAGGCGATGACGGCCAGCACGAAGGCGATCATCGGGGCGATGAAAAACACCGCTTTGTCGGCGCCGGCCGGGATCACGACCTCTTTGACGATGTATTTCAGAAAATCGGCAAAGGATTGAAGCAGGCCGAACGGGCCGACGACATTGGGCCCTTTGCGCATCTGCACCGCCGCCCAAACCTTGCGGTCGGCATACATCAGGAAGGCCAGCGCGACCAAGACGCAGACCGTGACCAACAGACATTGCGCAAGAACAATCGTGAAGATACCGAACGGGGTTTGAAGAAACTCAGCCATGCTTAGGCGCACTCCGCCACGGCGTCGGCGACTGTGCGCGCCTCACGCCCCGCGCCGATGCTGGTGGCGAAGGCCTCGGCCGCGCCGGTTGTGTAAAGCATGGCGGGACCGGGCACGGTCCGCCCGCCTTCGGAAAGGCCAAGCACAAGCCCGGCAGAGGAGATGGGCCCCAAGCGTTCAAGCCGCGCGGTGCCGGGCGCGCCTTGGGTGCCGGCGGCATACTGCCCGGCTGTGCACCAGGATACGGCCCCTGCCCCGCCACTTACCGCGAAGGCGCCAGCGCCCGCGTCGGTGACAGACCGGGCGGCGCCGAAATCATCGGGCCTTTGGGTCGGGATCTCGACGCCGCTGCTGCAGCCCATCAAAACAATCACAAGGACGAAGCACGCGCGGATCATTCGGCAGCCACCTTTTCGACGGGGGTGCCCACGGCCCGCGCGACATCGGCCAGGATGGTCGAGGCGCGGGCGATGGGGTTCGATTGGAAATGCGGGATCGCAACCGGCGCAAGGGGGCCGTCGCCATAGGGCGCGGCCGGCGCAGGCTGCCAGGGGTTTTCGGGCACAAGACCCAGTTTTCCAAGATGCGGCACTTCAGCCACCAACGCGCGCCGCAACGCAGCCAAGCTGTCAAAGGGAAGCGTGTGCCCCAACTCTGCCGAGAGGGCACGTAAGATCGCCCAGTTTTCCTTTGCGCCACCGGGCGGGAACCCGGCGCGCGCCGACATCTGGGGGCGGCCCTCGGTGTTGACGAAAATCGCGGATTCTTCGGTATACGCAGCCCCGGGCAGGATCACATCGGCCCGGTGCGCCCCCCGGTCGCCGTGGCTGCCCTGATAGACAACGAACGGCCCCGCCGGGATGTCGACCTCGTCAACACCAAGGGCAAAGACCACGCCGGCCCCGTCCAGCGCCGCGTCCATCCCGCCCGCCACCGTAAAGCCAAGATCCATGGCCCCAACCCGGGAAGCCGCGGTGTGCAGGATCATGAGTTTGGAGCCCGCGGCCTCTGCCATGGCCATGGTCGTTGCCAGGACGCCCGCACCGTCCGCCCCTTGCAACGCGCCCTGGCCCAGGATGATCACGCCGGGCCTACCCCGCTTTTCACTGTGATCCATCGCCGCAATCGATCGCAGCACCGACAGATCGGCGCCAAGCTCAATCACGTCGTAGGTCAAATCCGCGGGCGGGCCAAGCCGGGCGACCCGCGCGCCGCTTAGCCAGGCCTTGCGGATCCGCGCGTTCAAAACCGGCGCCTCAACCCGCGGGTTGGTCCCGATCAGAAACAGCATTTCGGCCGTGTCGATATCCTCGATGGTCGCCGTGCCGACATAGCCCGACCGGTTGCCCGCCGGGAGGGCGGCGCCATCCGTCCGACACTCCGTCACACCGTCAAGCCTGCGCGTCAGCTCGCGCAGCGCATAAATCGCCTCTGCCGATGCCAAATCGCCGGCCAGGGCCGCCAGCTTCTTTCCGTCAAGCGCCGTGGCAATCGCTGCAAACGCCTCACCCCATGCCACCGGCTGCAACCGTCCGTCGCGGCGCAAATAGGGCCGGTCAAGCCGCTGACGGCGCAGCCCGTCCCACACAACGCGAGAGCGGTCGGCCAACCACTCCTCATTAATGCCATCATGGTTGCGGGGCAGGATGCGCATCACCTCCCGCCCTTTGCTGTCGATGCGAATGTTCGAGCCAAGCGCATCCATCGCGTCGATGCTTTCGGTTTTGGTCAGCTCCCACGGGCGGGCCGTAAAAGCGTAGGGTTTTGAGGTCAGCGCGCCGACGGGGCAAAGGTCGATGACATTGCCCTGTAGCTCGCTTGTCAGCATTTGCCCGAGATAGGAGGTGATTTCGCTGTCTTCGCCGCGCCCGGTTTGGCCCATCTCGGGCACGCCGGCGACCTCCGTCAAAAACCGCACGCACCGGGTGCAAGAGATGCAGCGCGTCATCTTAGTGCCGACAAGCGGTCCCAAATCGGGGTCGACGGCGGCACGCTTCGGCTCCCGATAGCGTGAGAAATCAACGCCATAGGCCATTGCTTGGTCCTGAAGATCGCATTCCCGCCCTGGTCGCAGATCGGACAGTCGAGCGGGTGGTTGATCAGCAAAAACTCCATAACCCCTTCGCGGGCCTTTTTGACCATCGGGCTTTTCGTGCGGATCTCAGGCGGGGCGCCGTCCTTGCCCGGGCGCAAATCCTTGATCTGCATGGCGCAGGAGGCCGCGGGTTTCGGCGGCCCGCCCACAACCTCCACCAGACACATGCGGCAGTTTCCCGCGATGCTTAGCCGCTCATGATAGCAAAAGCGCGGGATCTCGACGCCCGCCTCTTCGCAGGCCTGCAGCAGCGTCAGCCGCGGATCGACCGCGATTTCCTGGCCGTCGATAACAACTGTGCGCTCATCCATCAGGTATGCCCCCGGGCGGCGACCCCGCGCGCCCACCTAATGAGGTAAAACGCGCGGCGGCGGGGTCGCGCCGCAAAAAAAAGGTACAATACTTGGAAAATCGACGGGTTCACCGGCAAACTGGCCGACGCAGGCGTAAAAAGGATCGCGCGGGGCAAGGCCCACCAGCGTGCGCCAATCCCAAAGCGCCCCAACCATCGACCGCAAATCAAGCGCGCCTTCGGCGTCGAAATACCCTTTTTCGGTGCCGTATTCGACGAAGAGTTTCACGGTGCGCCTATACTCCTCCTGGCAGGACGGCAGCGCCGCACGATCCCAATCCTCAATGTCGATCTGCTCTTGGCAATAGATCCGGGCGGGGTCGGGCGTCACGCGGTCCGACTGGGCCTTTGCACCATGCCCGAACCCCAAAAGAACCACCAGGGCCAAACCTGTCGCAGACCTATGGGCGATACCGAAAAATCGCGCTTTTTGACGGGGATCATCGCGGTTGGGTCTCACGCGCACCCTCCCCACGCCGCATCAGGCCGCGCCGAGAAAAAACCCAACCGACGACGCGGCGTCCCGCTCTCGCACCCCAAGGCGGCACAAGGCCTCTGGCGGAGAGGACGCGTTGACGCCGCGGGTCGCGAAATACTGCTCGATCCGCTGGCGGAGCGCGGGTTCGCGCGGAACCTCCGCAACAAAGCGCCTGGCGTCCTGCTCTGAATATCCCTCAGCGGCCAGCCGCGCGACCAGGTCGGAAATCGCCTGCCGTTCTAGAACAGCCTTCAGCCCAAGATCGGCACAGCGCGTCGCGATGGTCCGCGCTGCGGCCAGCGGAAACAGGCCGTCATTGAGGTAGGAGGGCGGCGACGCCTCAGGCTCTCCCGCGCAGCCGATAAGCAGAACCGCGGCCACAGCGCTGAGCGTCCCTGGGCCTGAGGGCCGCCGCCTGCGCACCGGCCCCACGACGCCCGACTTTCTACTCAGCGGCGACCGCACGCACGCGTCCTGTCCGTTTCGCCTTGATCCGATCCTCAATTTCGTCGCGGAAATGCCGGATCAGACCTTGGATCGGCCAGGCGGCCGCGTCGCCCAGGGCGCAGATCGTGTGCCCTTCGACCTGTTTTGTCACGTCGAGCAGCATGTCGATCTCCTCGGGCTGCGCGTCGCCGCGCACAAGACGCTCCATCACCCGCATCATCCACCCCGTACCCTCCCGGCAGGGCGTGCATTGGCCGCAACTTTCGTGTTTGTAGAACGCCGACAGCCGCCAGATCGCTTTGATAATGTCCGTCGATTGGTCCATCACGATCACAGCGGCCGTACCCAGGCCAGAGCGTTGCTCCCGCAGCCAATCGAAATCCATGATTGCGTCGTCACACATCGACTTTGGCAAACATGGCACAGAGGAGCCGCCGGGGATCACCGCCTTGATGTTGTCCCATCCCCCCCGGACACCGCCGCAATGCCGATCCAGCAGCTCGCGGAGCGGGATCGACATCGCCTCCTCGACCACGCAGGGCGCATTGACGTGGCCGGAGATCGCAAAAATCTTTGTGCCGGCGTTGTTTGGACGGCCGAACCCCGCGAACCAATCCGCGCCGCGCCGTAAAATCGTTGGCACCACGGCAATCGATTCGACATTGTTTACCGTCGTCGGGCAGCCATAAAGACCCGTGTTCGCCGGGAACGGCGGCTTGAGCCGTGGCATCCCCTTTCGGCCCTCAAGGCTTTCCAGAAGCGCCGTTTCCTCGCCGCAAATGTAAGCGCCGGCGCCGTGGTGCACGTAGATATCGAAATCCCAGCCCGACCCGGCGGCGTTTTTCCCGACCAGCCCGGCGTCGTAACACTCATCAATGGCGGTTTGCAGCGCCGCGCGCTCTCGGATGTATTCGCCGCGGATATAAATATAGCAGACATGGCGCATGATCTCGCTGGCTTCGCTGGTTCCGGGCTCCGATTCTTCTGCGTTCACATCCAGCAAGTGCGGTCGGCCGTCGCTTTCCTTGGGCATGATCGACCATTTGAGCCCGGTGGGAAATCCAGCCCCGCCGCGGCCCCGCAGACCCGAGGCCTTCACCTTCTCGATGATGGTGGTGGCCCCCTCCTGTATCAGCTTGTCGGTCCCGTCCCAATGGCCGCGGGATTGCGCGCCCTTCAGGCTTCGGTCGCGCATACCGTAGAGATTGGTGAAGATGCGCTCCTGATCAGCCCGCATCCCGGTGTCCTTACCCGTAACCCGCCGCGTCGCCGCCCGCCTTCCAGCGACAGTGTAAGCCCGGCCCCCGGGAAGGACAGCGGGACCCAATGCCGCGCAACGCTGAGCCTATTTCGCCGATTGCCAAGCCCGCCATATCACCGCAAGCGCCCAGATAAAGGCCGCCATACAGGCAAGATCCAAAAGAATGGCAAAACGCGGGGCAAGACCCAGCGTTCCGCCAAGTGCCAAACCGCCCAGCCAGGTGAGCGCGGCCAGCGCGATCACCGCGGCCGGCAGCCTTAGGTCTGGGGCGGGCGGTTTTTGTGACATGTG
>CALCPC010000534.1 GCA_937900975.1 uncultured Paracoccaceae bacterium | reverse complement strand
TGTATTTCGCGCCCTCCAGGTTCGCGCGCAGCGTGTCGACTGTCCCTGCCTCCCGATAGGGCGCGATGTCGGCCTCCATCGTCGGCATCCAATTGCCAAGGAAGACATCGATATCGCCGGCGGCCAGCGAGGTGTAGGTGACGGGGACGGAAAGCACCTTGACCTCTGTCTCATACCCCAGCGCCTCCAACACCACAGTGGTGGCGGCGGTCGTTGCGGTGATGTCGGTCCAGCCGACATCCGAAAACGTCACTGTGCCGCAGTCGGCCAGCGCCGTGCCGGCCGTGAGGCTAAGGAAAAGGGCTGTGGCTGTGCGCATGGTCGGATCCCCTGTCTGTGTAACCGCCGCAGAAATTTATCGTGTCAATAAGACGGCGTGCGCGCGCCGTGTGCAACCCGAACCTCGACGCTTAAGTCACCTTAGCGCGGGTTTGATACTCAGGGCGGCGCCAAGCCTCCCTTTCGATCACATCGCCGAGGATGGCAGCGGCGCGGCGAACGTCGTCGGCGTCGAGGTAGAGCGGCGCAAAGCCAAAGCGCATGAGATCCGGCGCGCGGAAATCGCCGATCACGCCGGCAGCAATACAGGCCTGGACCATCGCATAGCCTTCGGGATGGGCAAAAGACACCTGGCTGCCGCGCGCCGCCGGATCACGCGGGCTGGCCAAGCGCAGCGTCGGGCAGCGCGCCTCCACCTCGGCGATAAAAAGCTCTGACAAGGTGATCGAGGCCCGCCGCAGCGCATCAAGGTCGACGCTGTCCCAAAGGTCGAGCGCGGCATCCAGGATGGCAAGCTGGATCACCGGCGGTGTGCCGATCCGCATCCGCGCGACGCCGGGGGCCGGACGGTAGGCGCGCGTCATCTCAAACGGCGCGGCATGGCCCAGCCACCCTTGAAGGGCGGGCGTGATCCGCTCGCTCAGGTCGGGGCGGATATAGAGAAACGCAGGCGCCCCCGGGCCGCCATTGAGGTATTTGTAACTGCATCCAACCGCGAAGGCGGCGGAACCAAGATCAATGGGCAGCGCACCGGTGCTGTGCGCAAGGTCCCAGATCATCGCCGCGCCCGCGGCCTCTGCCCGCAGGGTGATGGCGGCCATGTCGTGCAGCCGGCCGGTGCGATAATCGACATGGGTCAGAAGGACGGCCGCAACCTCTTCGGTGATGGCGGGGGCGACCGCTTCGGGCGGCGTTGTCCGCACCGTGTAACCCCGGTCGAGCAGCGACACGAGCCCGTCGGCCACGTAAAGATCGGACGGGAAATTGCCTGTGTCCGACAGAATGACCCGCCGTTCGGGGCGCAGCTGCAAAGCCGCCGCAAGCGCCTGAAAAACCTTGACCGACAGCGTGTCGCCCACGGCCACAGACCCCGGTGGCGCACCGATCAGCGGCGCGATCCGGTCGCCGACATGCGCGGGCAGCGCCATCCAATCCGCCGTGTTCCAGGCCCGGATCAGATCTTGGCCCCAATCCTTTTGCAGGACAGACATCGCGCGCGCGGTCGCGCCGCGGGGCAGAGGCCCCAGCGAATTGCCGTCGAGGTAAATCACCCCCTCCGGCAAATCGAACGCTTCTTTGCGCAGAACGGCCATCGCCGGGCTTTTACACAACCGCGACGTCGAGGGCGCCAAGACCCGCGATTTCGCCGCGCATCCGGTCGCCCGCGACCACCGGGCCGACCCCCGCCGGCGTGCCAGTGAGGATCACATCGCCGGGCGCGAGGGTGAAATAAGTGGAGAGATAGGCGATGATTTCAGGCACGCGCCAGATCATATCCGCCAGATCGCCCTCCTGCCTCAGCGTGCCGTTGACGGTCAGCGCAACCCGCCCGGCCGCGGGATGTCCGACCTGCTTTGAGGTATAAACAGGGCCCGTGGGCGCCGCGCTTTCGAACGCTTTGCCAATTTCCCAGGGTCGCCCCAGTTTCTTGGCCGCGCCCTGTAAGTCCCGCCGCGTCATGTCGAGCGCGATGGCATAGCCGAACACCGCATCCAACGCGTCGCCGGCCGCGATATCCCGCCCGCCGGCGCCAAGGGCCACCAAAAGCTCAACCTCATGGTGAACGTCCGCGGTTTTCACCGGATAGGGAAAACGCCCCGATGTATCGAGGCTGTCGGGGTTTTTTTGAAAGAAGAAGGGCGGTTCCCGCTCTGGATCATGGCCCATTTCCCGGGCATGGGCGGCGTAGTTTCGCCCAACGCAATAGACACGCCGCAGCGGGAAAAGCTGATCGCTGCCGACAATCGGAAGCACGGGCTGCGGCGGTGCGGGAAACGGGTAGTCGGTCATCAAACGGCGATCCTTTGGGCGCGGAAGACGCCCGGCACGGACCAGGATAAGCGGCGGCCGGCGGCCGCGCAACGCCCCGGCCACAGGGCCACAAATCCGCTTGTCCGCGCGGCGTGCAAAGGCCAATCTTCCGCGCCGGAGGGGGCGAGATGGCAAAAGACGCGGCGCGCATCGGGGGTCGGGCATGACGGCCGTTCTGGGTGTGGATCTTGGCGGCAGCAGTCTGCGCGCCAGTGTTGTCGGGGGGGATGGCCGCTTTCTCGGGACGGCGCGGGTTGCGCTGCCGCAGCGTCCGGGCCCCGGCGGACGCTTTGAAGAGGATCCCGAGCGGTGGTGGCGCGCGCTGACCGACGCGCTTAGGGCGCTTGGCGATGCACTCGGCGCAGTGCGCGGGATCGCGATTTCCGGCTTTACGCGCAGCCAGGTTTTTGTCGATGCCGCAGGCGTGCCGCAGCGGCCCGCGATCCTTTTTGGGGACAGCCGCGCGGCAACGCTTGTGCAGGCGGCCCTCGCCCGGCCCGGGATTGCCGCGCAGCCGGGCGCCGGTCATCTGCACGCGTTTCACCCGCTTGCGCGGCTGGCCTGGCTTGCGCGCACCGAGCCTGAGGCCTGGGCCGCCACGCGGTACGTGATTGAGCCCAAGGATTATCTGGCCGCGCGTTTGACAGGGCGGATCGTGTCCGACACGGTTTCGCAGTATTGGCTTGCGCGCAGCTTTGCCGCGCCGCCGGGGCATCCGCCCCGGGCCCACCGGTTGGGGCTTGGATCCACCCCCTGCCCCCAGCATCTGGCCCCGGGCGATCTGATCGGGCATGCGGACGCGTCCGCCGGCCGCTTGGCCGGGCTTCCGGTTTTTGCCGGCGCGCCCGACAGCTGGGCGGGCGTGTTGGGCAGTGGCGGCATGGGTGTCGATCGCGCCTATTGCATCTCGGGCACGACTGAGGTCACGGGCCTTCTCTGCCCCGACCGCGCGGATGCGAAGGGGCTGCTAACGCTGCCCTGGGGGGGCGGAGTATGGCAGATCGGCGGCCCGGGTCAGAACGGCGCAGCGACGTTGGACTGG
>CALCPC010000533.1 GCA_937900975.1 uncultured Paracoccaceae bacterium | reverse complement strand
CGGCTCGCGTCCGGCAAAGCCGACCGAATTGCGCGTAACGCGCAATCGACACAATCGCCGCCGCACTTTCCGACAGTTCCGGCAACCGTTAAGGGGGTCGCCAATGTATGATGCCGCCGTTCTTTGGAGCTGGCTTGAGTTCTCGGTCCGCTGGCTCCACGTCATCACGGGCATCGCTTGGATCGGCTCTTCGTTTTACTTCATCGCCCTCGATCTCGGCCTAAACCGCGCGGCTGCGGGCGCGGCCGATGGCGAGGAATGGCAGGTGCATGGCGGCGGGTTTTACCATATCCAAAAATACCTCGTCGCGCCCGAAGCGATGCCCGAGCATCTGACATGGTTCAAATGGGAGTCCTATGCCACCTGGCTGTCCGGTGCGACCCTTCTGATCATCGTCTACTGGGTCGGGGCGGAGCTTTACTTGATCGATCCGACGGTCCTTGAGCTTTCGACCACGGAGGCGATCATCCTCTCGGCAGGCTCGATCGCCTTTGGCTGGATCGCCTATGACGCGATTTGCAAAAGCCGCTTTGGCACCGACAACACGCGGCTGATGCTGGGGCTTTATGTCCTTTTGGTTCTGATGGCCTGGGCCTATGCCCAAGTCTTTTCAGGACGCGCGGCGCTGCTACATCTGGGCGCGTTCACCGCCACGATCATGTCGGCAAACGTCTTTTTCATCATCATCCCGAACCAACGCGTGGTGGTCGCGGATCTTCGGGCCGGGCGGGTTCCGGATCCAAAATATGGCGTCGTCGCAAAGCAACGGTCGACCCACAACAATTACCTGACCTTGCCGGTTTTGTTTCTGATGCTCTCTGGCCACTATCCGCTGGTCTTCGGCACGGCTTATAACTGGATGATCGCCAGCCTTGTATTTCTTGTGGGCGTCCTTATCCGGCATTACTTTAATTCGATGCACGCACGCCGGGGCAAGCCAACCTGGGTCTGGCTGGCCGCGTTTCTGTTGTTCATCGTTATGGCCTGGCTTTCGACCGAACCCGGGGTTGAGCGCGCAGAAGATCCCGTCGCCGCCGAGGGCCGGTTTGCTGAGGCCCCGGGCTTTGCGTCGGTGGCAGAGACGGTGATGGGCCGGTGTGCCATGTGTCACGCCGCCGTCCCCGGCTGGGACGGCATCCATTGGCCGCCCAACGGCGTCCGGCTCGACACAGAGGCCGAGATTGCCCGCCATGCCCGTGGGATCTACCTCCAATCCGGCCTGAGCAAAGCGATGCCGCCCGGCAATGTCAGCTATATGGAGCCGGAGGAGCGCGCGGCGATTGTCGCGTGGTACCGCGCCGCAACCGGAGATTAGAGCCGTTTTCGTCCCACTTGGCCGAGACATCGCTGCCTAAGAACAATCCGGTTTTCCCATTTTCCCGCGATCACGCTGAACAGAAAACGCGCGCGGCATCCAACGCCGATGCCCAAACAAATCTCGGCCCTTGGCAAGGCGCGCGTCATCGCGGACACTAGAACCTGGGGGGAGATCTATGAGGTTAAGCGGGAAACGGGCGGTTGTCACGGGCGGGGCGTCTGGTTTTGGCGCGGGTATTGTCCGGCGGTTCCGGGCCGAAGGGGCTGCGGTGATGATCGCCGACCTCGACCGCAGCGGCGCCGACGCCCTGGCGGCGGAGGTCGATGCCCATGCGCACGCAACCGATGTATCGGTCAGCAGCGATATGGCCGCCTTGGCCGAGGCCAGCATCGCGGCCCTTGGCGGGATCGACATTTTTGTCAACAATGCCGGGATCACCCATCGACCGATGCCGATGGAAACCGTCGATGAGGCCGATTTCGACCGCGTGCTCGCGGTGAATGCAAAATCGGTCTACCTTTCGGCGGTCCATATCGTCCCGCATATGAAACGTGCGGGCCAGGGGGTTGTTTTGAACATCGCGTCGACCGCGGGGGTTAGTCCGCGCCCGAACCTGAACTGGTACAACGCCTCAAAAGGCTGGATGATCACGGCCACCAAGGCCATGGCAGTCGAATTGGCGCCGGCCAGGATCCGCGTCAACGCCCTGAACCCTGTGGCGGGCGAGACGCCGCTTCTGAAAAGCTTTATGGGGGAGGATACGCCCGAAATGCGGGCGAAGTTCCTGGCCACGATCCCGCTTGGCCGTTTCTCGACGCCCGATGACCTCGGCGCCGCGGCTGCGTTTCTTTGCTCAGACGATGCGAGCATGATCACCGGTGTCGCGATGGAGATCGATGGCGGGCGGTGTATCTAGGCCGCGCGCGTCGCGCCGCTGGCCGGTTTGGACCGCGCCCCGGCGAAGCGGCCCGCAAGGCGCGCATCGGCCCGGATGGTTTGCCCAGTGACGATTAAGCGTTGTGTCTCGCGGTGCGGGCCCAGTTCGGTGAAGACGCGCGGCCCCTGCCCTCAAACCCGGACGCTGGGATGATCCCCGGGCCGCGGAACGCTCTGACGGACGTTGCGGGTTTGCGCGTGGGGCATGCCGAGGATCCGGCGCTGAAATCCGGCGTGACGGTTGTCACCGCAGACCGGCCTTTCCGCGCCAGTGTCGATCTTCGCGGCGGCGCGCCCGGGACGCGAGAGCTGGGGCTGCTGGCGCCCGAGCAGACGGTGGCTGCGGTCGATGCGCTGGTGCTGGCTGGAGGCTCGGCCTTCGGGCTCGACGCTGCGGCGGGCGTTGTCGCGGCGCTGCGGCAGGCGGGGCGCGGGTTTGCGGTTGGGCCGCACCGGATCCCGATTGTCCCGGCCGCTATTCTGTTTGACCTGACCAATGGCGGCGACAAGGCCTGGACGCTTTCGCCCTACCCCGCGCTTGGGGCTGCCGCGTTGGCGGCCGCGGGGCAGACCTGTGCATTCGGGACCGTCGGCGCCGGCGTGGGGGCCGTGGCGGGGCGGTTGAAGGGTGGGCTTGGCACCGCGTCCACCCGGCTTGAAAGCGGCGAGACGGTGGCAGCACTTGTCGCCGTCAATGCCGTTGGCAGTGTTATCGCACCCCAGCAGCGGCGGTTTTGGGCCGGCGCTTTTGAGATCGGCGATGAGTTTGGCGGGCTTGGCCCCCCCAAAGGACCGGTCGCCGCCGTGACGATGGGCGATACGAAATTCGGGGCAGAACCGGGGACCAACACCACACTTGGTGTTGTTGCAACCGATGCGGCGCTGGACAAAGCCGGGCTTCGCCGTCTGGCCATTGCCGCGCAAAGCGGCCTGGCCCGCGCGATTGTACCAGCCCAGACCGAGATGGACGGCGATCTTGTTTTCGCGGTGTCGACGGCTGAGATGCCGGCGCCGATCCCAGCCGACCGAGCGATGGCGTTGGGCCATGCCGCGGCCACCGCGATGTCGCGTGCGATTGCCCGCGGTGTTTACGCCGCCGAACCCCGCAAGG
>CALCPC010000532.1 GCA_937900975.1 uncultured Paracoccaceae bacterium | reverse complement strand
CATGCCCGCCTGGACCCATCGCGGGCGAATGGGTCCAGGCGGGCATGTTCGACGACGGTCTGCCCTTCAAGGCGCTGGTGCCCAGCCAAGGCGGCGTGACCTGGGACCAGGCCGTCTGCGTCTCGGCCACGACGCCAAACACAGAGAACGCGATCAAATTCGTGCAATATGTGACGGGGCCGGAGTTCCAGTCCAAGCTGGCCGTGGCCAAGACCTATTACTCAATGGTGCCGAATAAGAAGGCGGCCGTGATGCTGCCCGATGACAAGCGCGCGCTTCTGAACCTTGCCGACATCGACAAGTTCGACGAGGTCTTCATGGCGAACCTGTCGCCGCGCAAGGACCCGGCCAACCGGCAGGATTGGCTCGATGCGTGGGAGGCGTTCAAGAACGCCTGATGCCCGCATGACGCCGATCGACCTTTCGCAGCGGATCGAGCCGCATTGGGCCTGGGACAGCTTCCCTTTGGTGTCCCAGGCCTATGCGGATGGGGATGAGTTTCAGGAGTTTGGTCTCAGGTGGTCGGGCACGGGGTTCACCTATACCAGCGCACCGGGATGGCGAATTCCCGACCAGCCCTCACTGGACGACATGCCCCCCGATCGCTTTGCCGGTGTGGCAAGCGTGGTGGATCTGTCATCTGCGGCGGCGCAAGGGACGATCCTGCCGGGCCATTTCACAGATGCCGCCCCGCCAAAGCTGCGTCCGATGGCCATTTTGCACACCGGACACGCCGACGCCGTCCCGATGCGGCGGCGTGAATACTGGACGCAGCTGCCTGCGCTTTCTCCGGCGATTGCCGAGATGCTTGCCGAGCGGGGCGTTCGCCATGTCTGCCTCGATCTGTCTTGCGACACGGCGCCTGACCGTCGCGGCGATGGCACGGGCGGTATCCACAATCCAAACGCCGCGTTTCGGGCCCGTGCCCATGCCTGCGGTCTGGTTGTAACCGAGAACCTGACCGGCACCGGCGCGCTGCCCGGCGAGGTCTTTCTTTTCGCACTGCCGCTGAAAGGTCAGGGGTTTACCACTGCACCCTCGCGGCCGGTGGCTTTGAAAAAGTGGCCGTCGGATACCCCGGTCGTGCGAGATGTTTCAACGCCTTATATGAACCACTGGCGCTGGCGGCTTGAACTTCGGCGGCTTGTGACGCAAGAGCCCTTTGAAGATCGGACCGAGTTCATTCAATCCGGCCATGCCTACACCCATTGTGATGCGCCGCGTCATATGGAGCGGGACGGACCAACGATCCAAGACCTGCCCGGCGAGGGGCTCAACCAGTTCTTGGGCCCGGCCTGGATCGTGGATTTCTCCGATCTGCCGCTGCCGACGCCCTTTACGCTAAAGCTTGTGCAAGAACGGGCGGGCGATCCGCCGGAAGGGGCGCTCATTATCTTGCGCAGTGATCTGACCAATCGCCTGGGCTATCCCTCGACCCGTTGGCACACGCACGCGCCGAACCTTGAGGTGCCAGCCGCCGAATGGCTGGTGTCGCGCAAACCCGCCGCACTTTGTCTGGATTTTCCGCAGGACTTCATCGCCCGCGAAATGCCAAGCCGCCACGTCTATAACAACGAATTTGTCACCCATCACGCGGTGCTTGGCGCCGGGGTCCCCTTCATCGAAGACCTGCGCGACCTGGGCGAGATCACGCGCCGCGATCCCTTCCTTGTGGCCATCCCGCTTAGGATGACTTGCATCGACGGCGCCCCGATGCGGGTCGTCGCGCTTGAGTGGGACTGACATGGCGGCGTCGCCGCAAGGCAACCCTTGGCCGACACTTGTTCCGGCGGTGCTGCTTGTGGCGCTGGTCTTCCTTGTGCCGATCGGCAACATGCTGCGCCTGAGCCTGAGCACCGAAACCGGGATCGGACTGGGCAATTACATCGCGTTTTTCGGCAAGGCACACCAGACCGACGCGCTTCTGCGTAGCCTGCAACTGGCGGGGCTTGCGACACTGATCTCGGGGCTTCTGGCCTGGCCGCTTGCCTATTTTGTCGCCTTCTGCGTGCCTGTGCGCCTGCGTTTGCTGTGTCTTCTGGTGCTTATCGCGCCCTTTTGGACCAGCTTCACCATTCGCGCCTTTTCCTGGCAGTTGGTCCTGTCCGACAACGGTGTGATCGCTTGGACAATGGCACAGCTGACCGGCGGCCAGGTGGCTTTGGGCGTGCTCTACACCATGAGCGCTTCGGTCCTGGGCCTGGCGCTCTTTGGCGCGATGCTGACCACGCTGACGCTGTTCGGGGCCATGAGCGCGATTGACCGCAAGCTGGTCGAGGCCGCCGCGAGCCTTGGGGCGCAGCCCTGGTCCCTCGCGCGCGACATCATCATTCCGCTCGCCCTGCCGGGTTGGGCCGTGGGCGTGACGCTGACTTTTATCTTCAGCGGTGGCGATTACGCCGTGCCGACTTTGCTGGGAGGAGGGCTGAAGCCAGTGCTTGCGCAGCTGATGCTCTCGACCGTTAAGGGCACCTATGACCTGCCCACCGCAGCCACGATGGCTGTGCTGCTTGTGCTGGTGGTGCTTCTCGCGGGCGCGCCGATCTTGGTCTACACGCTGCTGCGCCAGAGGGCGGGATGATCGGTTTGGCCGTTTCGCGCCCGGCCCGGTGGGCGCTTGGGGTGGTCTTTGGTCTGGCCGTTCTGACGGTCTACCTGCCGATCCTGGTGATGATCGTTTTCTCCTTCAACAGCGGGCGCTACCAGACCCTGCCGTTCCGGGACTTCACGACGGATTGGTATCTGCGCGTTGCTGCGGACAGCGGATTTACCGAGGGGTTGCTTATCAGCCTTAGCCTTGCGGGAAGCGCCAGCATCCTGGCCACGACATTTGGCTTTCTTGCGGCCTACGGGTTTCACAAGGCGCGGCTGCCCGCGAAACCTCTGCTCCTCGGGCTGGTCCTGGCGCCCCTGGCGGTGCCTCTGATCCTAGTGGGCATCGGCATGCGGCTGCAGGTGACCGCGCTTGGGATCTCGCCCGCGCTTTGGCTGGTGCTGCTGGGGCAGACTGTTTATGTCCTGCCGCTCGCCGTTTTGAACCTTCGCGTGCGGATCGCGCGTATTCCGCCCAGTTTGGAGGAGGCTGCGCTGACCTTGGGCGCATCCCGGCTGCGGGCCATCGCCGGGGTTGTCGCACCGGCCTGCGGGTCGACGCTTCTGGCAACGCTTCTTTTGACCTTCACATTCGCCTTCGACGAGTTTGTTATCGCCTACTTCCTGACCAACTTCCAAATCACGCTGCCGATAAAGATCTGGACCACGCTGGTGACCGGCTTCGATCCGACGGTGAACGCGGTGGGAACGTTTGTGTTCCTGTTCTCGGTCACGCTCGGTGTGCTGGCGCAGCTTGTCCTTTTGGCCCGCCAAAGCGGAGCGAAGCCATGAAGCTGCGACCGTCGCCCACGCTGGCCCTGGCGCGCAAGGTCGAACGAGCGCGGGCGGAGGGGGGCGATGCGTGGTCGCTGTCGACGCCCTCGTTCCCTGTTCCGGAGAGTTTGCCAGACGTCGACATGCGTTGGCTGAAACTCTCAGCACCCGAGGGTCTGCCTGATTTGCGCGCCCGCACGCAGGAGGTTTTTTTCGGGCGCTGGGACGCGCCGGACCATTCCTGCGTGATCACCGCGGGGGCAAAGGCGGGGATCTTTGCCGTGCTTCAGGCGGCTTTGAAACCGGGCGCGCGCGTGCTTTTGCCCGGGCCGGCCTGGCCAAGCTACGAGGATCTGTGTCGATCCGCGGGCTTTGTGCCGATCTCCTTGCCACGCGTGCCAAACACCTTTGCGCTCGACCGCGCTGAGTTGGTCAGCCAGGCCAAAAGCGCAGGCGCCATCATGTTGGCCAATCCCTGCAACCCAACCGGGCGCATCCTTCCCGCAGACGAATTGTCGGCGCTGGCCACACTTTGCAAACAAAACGACATGCTTCTGATCCTCGATCAGAGCTTTTCCACAGTCATCTTTGATCAAGCCGCATGGCGCGCATCCGTGGCCCCCGTGTTCGACCGTTTGGTGCTGATCGACAGCTTTTCCAAGAACAACCTTATGCAAGGCGCGCGCGTTGCGGCTGCCCTGGTCCCGCAAACCATGAAGGACGATGTCATCGCAGCGCATCAGACCATCGTTAGCGCGGCACCAACGCCTGGGCAGTACCTCGCGCTTCATGCCTTGGAACACGGCCATAAGATGCCCGACCTGTCGGCGCAACGCGCCCGCGCCGAGGCGTTCATCGCAGCACAGGGGTGGAGCTGTTATCCGCAGCAGGGCAGTTTCTACTTCTTTCCCAAGCTCCCCGAACGCGAAGCCTTCCAGGAAAGGGCAGAGCGGCAAGGCGTCTTTATCTTAGCGGGCAGCGCTTTCGGAGCGGCTTACGGCGATCATTTTCGGCTTTGTTTTGGGAAACCCTTGGACGAACTTGAAGCGATCTTTGACCGTCTCTCAGCGGGCGTAGCATGACAGATAGCGTCAGCCCCAACACCGGCAAAGCCTTCGCCACATGGCACTCCACCTCTGACAGCCTCGTATCCGGCGCTCTTGAACAACTGGACAAAGGGACCGCGTGGCTGACATCGGATATCGGCGCCCGCAGGGAGGTGCTGAGCCGGGCGATCGCGGCCCTTGTCGATGCTGCAGAGGATCTCGCCGCGCTGACGCTTGAAGAGGTCGGCAAAACCCCGCCAGAGGCCGCGGGTGAGATCCCTTACGCCGTAAGTTTCCTTGAGGTGGCAAGGGATCTGCTTGACAGCCACACGTTCCGCACCGCGCAAGAGGGGCGTGTGATCTCAGAGGTGCCGCGCGGCACGGGCTTTTTGATAGCGCCCTACAACGACCCCGTGGCTGGGTTGACCCGCAAGATCGCGCCATGCCATGCGGCCGGGGCTGGGGCCTTGGTAAGACCGTCGGGTCTGGGCGTCC
>CALCPC010000531.1 GCA_937900975.1 uncultured Paracoccaceae bacterium | reverse complement strand
CGCTTTTCGCCCCGCTCCTTGCCCCTTATGACCCGGCGGCGCAAAACATCATCGCCCGGCTGCGGCCACCCGCGTGGCTCGAGGGCGGAAGCTGGGCGCATGTCATGGGCACCGATCACCTGGGCCGCGATGTGTTTTCGCGCTTGCTGAACGGCGCGCGCATCTCGTTGCTGGTGGGGTTTGCGACGGTTCTGCTGGCGGGCTCTTTCGGTGTGATGATGGGTCTGGTGTCGGGCTATGCCGGCGGGCGGACCGATCAGTTGATCACCGCGATCACCGACACACAGGTGGCCTTTCCCGGCCTTCTACTGGCGCTGCTGATCCTTGCGGTCATCGGGCCCAGCACGCTGACGGTGATCGTGGTCCTGGCGCTTAACGGGTGGATGGTCTACGCGCGCATCACGCGCAGCGTCGTTTTGGGGCTGAAGCAAACAGCCTTTGTGGAGGCGGCGCATACCCTGGGGCGCCGGACGCATCGCATCCTGATCCGTCATCATCTTCCGAACCTCGCCGCCCCGCTTCTGACGCCTGGACCGCTGGAATTCGCCCGCATCGTCCTGGCCGAGGCGGCCCTGTCTTTTCTGGGGCTGGGCGTGCAGCCCCCGGCCACGTCTTGGGGTCTCGATGTGGCGCAGGGTAAAGACTACATGTTTCGCGCCTGGTGGCTTGTGACCTTTCCCGGCTTGGCCATCGCCTTTACCGTGCTGGCGATCAATCTCGTCGCCTCATGGCTGCGCGTGACAACCGACCCGATTGAGCGCGAAAAACGCTATGCCCGCAGGGTAGAGGCCGGACGATGACCGAACCCTTGCTCAGCGTTCGGGGGCTGGAGGTGGAGTTTCTTACCCAACGGGGCCGCGTCCAAGCCGTTCGCCAAATCTCTTTTGACATGCGGCCAGGACAGGCCCTGGGCCTGGTCGGAGAGTCCGGTTGCGGGAAATCGGTCACTGCGCAGTCGATTATGGGCCTGGTTCAACTGCCGGGCCGGATCATCGGCGGTGATGTGCTTTGGAAGGGCAAAAGCCTGATCGGGCCGCAGTCGGACGCCTACCGACGAGAGGTCTGCGGTCGCGACATCGCGATGGTCTTTCAAGACCCGATGACAAGCCTTGATCCGCTTTTCACCGTCGGCGACCAAATCGGCGAGGTGCTGGTGCGCCACACGGGGGCGTCCCGGGCGACAGCGCGGGCCCGGGTGATCGAGTTGCTGGATCTTGTGCATATCCGTGAACCGGCCAAACGGGTGGACCAGTACCCGCATGAGTTTTCCGGCGGAATGCGCCAGCGCGTGCTGATCGCCATGGCGCTTGCCAGCAAGCCCGATCTTCTGATCGCCGATGAGCCCACGACCGCGCTGGATGTGACGGTGCAGGCCGGTATCCTCGATCTGCTTTCCGAGCTTCAGAAAGACCTGGCGCTTGCCGTTTTAATGATCACGCATGATCTCGGCGTGGTGGCGCGGCTTTGTCACGATGTTTCGGTCATGTATGCCGGCGAGATTGTTGAGGACGGCCCGGCCCGGCGGATGCTTTGGGCGCCGAGGCACCCTTATACGGCGGGTCTGGTCTCGGCGACGCCGACCTTGGCGCTGACGCGTCACAGGCTGCAAACCATCGACGGGCAGCCGCCCGATTTGCGGCACCCGCGCGCGGCGTGCAGCTTTCGCCCGCGTTGCGCGCGGAAAAGCGCTGCTTGCGCCAAGGCACCGGATCTTGCGACCTTGGTCGACGGTGCAGGCCGGCTTGCCTGCTATCACCCTGTCGGACGGACAAGCGCTGTGGATGGATCGTCTCAGACCGATCCTGCTGTGCGCCCGGCGCGGGACGGCGCACCGCTGCTTGCCGTGCGCGACCTTTCTGTCCACTATCCGATTGGCCGAACCGGGCTTTTTGGCAAACGCGAAACGCTGAAGGCCGTGGATGGCGTCTCCTTCGACATTTGGCCGGGTGAGACGCTTGGCCTTGTCGGGGAAAGCGGTTCGGGCAAGACGACAACGGGCCGGGCCGTGCTGCGCGCCGTGGCCCCGACGGCCGGGTCGATCACGTTCGACGGGCAGGAGATCACGGCGCTGAAGGGCGGACGTTTGCGCCGACTGCGCCGCGATATGCAGATCATTTTCCAGGATCCGTATTCCAGCCTCTACCCCCGCATGACGGTGCAAGACATCGTTGCCGAACCGCTTTTGGTGCACGGGATCGAGACCGATCCGACCAAGCTGCGCGAACGGGTGGCGCGGGTGCTGGAGCTTGTCGGCCTGCCCGCCGACGCGGCCGAACGCCACCCCCATGCCTTTTCCGGGGGCCAGCGCCAGCGCGTGGGGATCGCGCGGGCCCTGACGCTGGAGCCCCGTTTCATCGTCGCCGATGAACCGGTGTCGGCGCTTGACGTATCGATCCGGGCGCAGGTCGTGAACTTGATGCAGGATCTTCAGGCGCGGCTGGGCCTGACCTATCTTTTCATCGCGCATGATCTGGCGGTTGTGCGCCATATTGCGGACCGTGTGGCGATCATGAGGGCCGGCCAGATCATCGAAATCGGACCGGTTGAGGCGATCTATTCGGACCCGGCCGAGGACTATACCCGCGCCTTGCTGGAGGCCGTTCCAGAAATCGGCGACGCCCCGGCCCAAGCAGGCGCAGGCTAGGCGGGATGGAGATGCTCGGCGCCGGCGCCGGGGTGTCGCCCGCCTTCGTTGCGGGCTTTGCCGTTGTTGTGTTCGCGGCCATCGTACAATCCACCTCCGGCCTTGGTTTCGGCCTGATCGCGGCGTCGCTTTTGGTGCTGATCGACCCAAAATTCGTGCCGGGGACCGTGATCTTTTTGGGGATCACGGTCAGCCTTCTTTCAGCCGTGCGGGACAGGCGCGATATCAGCGGCGCTTATGTGGCCGCGGGGCTTGCGGGACGGATCCCCGCTGCGTTCCTGGCCGCATCGCTTTTGGCGGGGCTCTCTGAGGTTGTGTTTCAGATCCTCTTTGCCGTTTTGATCATGCTTTCGATCCCGCTCTCTCTCTTTGGGCCTGCTTTGCGGCCCAGCCTGACCGGGATGACGCTGGCCGGCGTGCTGTCGGGGTTTATGGGAACGCTGACGTCGGTGGGCGCCCCGCCCTTCGCGATTGCGCTTCAAAACGCGCCGGCGCACCAGATGCGGGCCACTTTGAACGCGGTCCTGCTGCTGGGGGCTTGTGCGTCCTTGGCAGCACTGACGGTTTTCGGGAACTTCGGTTGGGTCGATGTTTTGCGGGGGATCGCGCTTTTACCCGGTGTATTGCTTGGCTTTTACGTCGCGCGCTTTGTCATCGCGGCCCCCAGAACCACGGCATGGTTGCGCTATGGCGTGCTTGCCCTTTGCGGCGTTACAAGCCTGTTGCTGATACTGCGCGCCAGCGCAGCCATCGGGTGGCTT
>CALCPC010000530.1 GCA_937900975.1 uncultured Paracoccaceae bacterium | reverse complement strand
GGCATATCGCGACCGTCCTTGCTGGGATCAAGCGCCGACACGCGCGCCCACCGGTCCAAAAGGCGGCGGTCGGGCCCGAAGACATCCGCGCGATGGTGGCGACATTGCCCCATGACCTCCGCGGTCTCCGCGACCGGGCGATCCTGCTGCTTGGCTATGCTGGCGGGCTGCGGCGGTCCGAAATCGTCGGTCTCGACGTCGGCCGCGACGACACGCCCGAAAGCCGTGGTTGGATCGAAATCCTAGAGGGCGGCGCGCTTTTGACGCTGAACGCCAAGACCGGTTGGCGGGTGGTTGAGGTTGGGCGCGGTTCGGGCGCGGCGACCTGCCCGGTTCATGCGTTGGAGCAGTGGCTGAACTTTGCCAAGATCGATTTCGGACCCGTTTTCGTGCGCACTTCGCGGGATGGGTCGAAGGCGCTTGGAGACCGCCTTTCGGACAAGCATGTCGCGCGCCTGATCAAGGCCACCGTGCTGAAAAGCGGTCTGCGTGCGGACCTGCCCGCGGCCGAACGCCTCGCGCTTTTCTCTGGCCATTCGTTGCGCGCGGGCCTGGCCTCCTCTGCCGAGGTCGATGAGGCGCATGTCCAAAAACACCTCGGTCACGCCTCCGCCGAAATGACCCGGCGCTACCAACGCCGCCGCGACCGTTTTCGCGTGAATTTGACCAAGGCCGCGGGCCTCTGACCCGCCGCAGGAACGGCGCTGGACGATCTGCGTGGCAGCGCGTTGCCAAAGGGCAGGCCGACCCGTTTCGGGCATCGGTCGAAACCGGTTGCGGTGTCGCGGATGTGGCCGATCCGGTAGAAAACGCTCCACGGGGTCCAGCCTGCCGCAACCGCGCCGCACGGTCATGCCCTTTTGGCCGAGGCGCGGCCCACCTGTAAACTGGCCCCTCCTTCTTGTCTCAGCGTTTCTTGGCATAGGTACGCCTGCAGCGCTCCTCGCTCCGCGCAACGGCGCCCTTCATATGTGCGACAAGGGCCGTCAGTTTTGGCCGCTCATAATCCGATGGCAAATACACCGCCTGCACTGGGATCGGCGGGCCGGCAAACCCCTCAAGCACCGGCTGAACGTCCCCGCTGGCAATCTCTCGATGCGCAAAAAGATCCGGGACCATCGCAATGCCGACGCCCAAGCGCGCTGCCTGCAAACTGGCCGACGCGCTGTTGCAGGCGAGCGGTCCCGTCACCGCGACCGAGGTCGTTCTGCCATCAACGGAGAAGGTCCACATCGATGGGTTGTCGCTGTTTGAGTCCCGGATGCATACGTGATCGCTCAAATCGCTTGGACGGTCAGGAACCCCAGAAGCCGCGAGGTTGGTGGGTGCGGCGACCGTCACGATCCGGGCCTCGCCAAGCCGCCTGACTCGGAGATTAGAATCCCGCATCTCGCCGATACGGATCGCCAGATCAAACCCGTTTTCGGCCAGATCCTCATACGCATCGGACAAAACCAGATCGATTTCCACACCCGGATGAAGCGCCGTGAAATCAAGCGCCGCTTCGTTGACCAACACCTCACCAAAGGTCACGGGGGCAGCGACACGCACCGTGCCTCGCAGCCCTTTCGTGCCATCAAGCGATGCGTTCAGCGCGTCGATCTCTTGCAAAACCCGGCGGCATCCCGCCAGATACACCTGACCCTCGGGTGAGACCGACATGGCGCGGGTCGTTCGAAACACCAGCGTGATGCCCACCTGCGCCTCTAGCGCCGCGATGTACTTGCTGACCAGCTTGTTGCTGAGCCCCAGCCGACGACCGGCGGCGGAAAACGACCCCGTTTCGGCCACGGCCACGAAGGTTCTCATACCATCGATACTGTCCATGATTGTCCCCAAAAGGGCGAAAAACATTCGCCGAAGTCGCCGTTACATAGACAGTTGAGCAATCCTATCTGCATGAGGCAACCGAAAAGGAGAACCCAATGACACAGATTGATTATGGGCTGGACATCACCCGCGTTGTCCTTGCTGTCAGCAATTTGGACAAGGTCTCTGCGTTTTACAAAAGGACAGTTGGCCTGAATGTCTTGCACCAGGACGGCAGCCACGCTGTTCTTGGCGCGGGGGATGTGGCCTTGCTAGAGTTGCAGCACGACCCGCACGCCACGCGCCAACCGCAAGCACCCGGCCTGTTTCACACGGCGTTCCTGCTGCCCAAGCGCGGCGATCTGGCATCGTGGCTGGACATGGCGGCCAAGCACAATGTTTATGCCGATGGCGCGTCGAACCATCCGGTAAGCGAGGCGGTTTATCTGACCGACCCTGAGGGCAATGGCGTCGAGATCTATGCCGACAAACCGCAAACGGCGTGGGCCGGTCCTGGGGGCGCGCAAAACACTGGCCGTCGCGGGATCGACTTTGACGGGTTGATGAAGCTGGCCACGCACTGGGGCGGCGCGCCGGTGGGCACCAAGATCGGGCATGTGCATCTGCAAGTCGGCGATGTGGAAGAGGCGACGCGCGTGTTCGTCGACGGCATGGGCATCGATCTTGTCAAGAAGATGGGTGGATCGCGGTTCTATTCCGCCGGTGGGTATCACCACCACTTTGCCGCGAACGCCCACCTGTCGCGGTATCGCGGCGCCCCAACGACGCCCGCAACCGGGTTGCGGCGCGTGGATGTTGAGATCGACACGCCGGCAGCCTTGCCCGAGACGATTGAGGCACCCTGGGGCACGACCTTTGGTCTGAGCCGTCGAGCAGCGCTCGCCGCCTAGAGCCGGCGATTTCTGATCCAATGTGAACGGAAATTGCCCTAAACCAAACACTAGGAGAGCGCGGTCCATCGGGCCGCGCTTTTGGCAGGTGTTCTCCAAAGCGACCGGACCGGCCCGAACCGAAGCGCCCGACAAGCAGAGGCCGCGCCCTGGCGCCACCGGCCCCGGGCGGCGCTCTTGCTTCCACCCTTGCGTTTGACCGGTCTTTTTGAGGGCAGTTTTGGCGGGTATCCCGGGGGGCGGGATCTCCCCGGCGCGGTCGGGCTGGGCCGCCGCGCCTGCGTCCCCGGTCGGGGCGGGATGAAGCCCCGGGGGGCACCGCGTCGGTTTCAGCCCTGGTCGCCAGGCGGCCCGGAAAGATCGCCGGCGGTTTGGGGCCAGCCCATGCGCCAATCGACGGCCGCGATCATCGGCGGGAAATCGATCCGAAAAGTGTCGCGCCAGCCCGCCGGTGCGCCGTCCCTGGAGTTGGCGGCGGGGCAGCGGGAGGGCGCTGGATGCGGTGCACGACACCCTGAACGCCTAAGCCCGCAAAACCCGGATTGACCTGGCGCCCCGGCAGGGGCGTCGCGGCGTTTTGGACGCTCCTGGCGCAGCGTCAGGCGGGCGGTCGCGCGCAACCCGAGCGCGCCAGAGCAAACGCCGCGACGGGGATGACGGACCGCTGGACGCCGAAAACGCGGCTATCGGTCTGTCCGGCGCCGCGCGGTCACCCGCCGCAGTTTCCCCCGGCGGCGCTGTCCTTCGGCGTTTCGATGGCTAAAGCCTCAGCACCCGCGTCAGAGGTTGTTTTGCGGATGGTCGCGCTGCCGCAGGTCCTGGCTGCGGCGGGGCGAAAGATGCGGAATCCAAGACGAACAACGCGGCAAACGCCCTGCTGTCAGGGGGTTGCGCACCGTCGCCCGGGCCTGCATCAAACGCCATCTCGTCCGCCGCGTCGAACGAGCGGCTACCGAGCCCTCTTACAGACTGCCAGACAACGCCGATGACCCACCTCATCGCCCGCTGCTATCGCTTTTGAGGCAGGCTTTTACGGCCAAGAGCCCCGTGGCGTTCTCAGTCCGCCGGCGCCCCAAGGACAGGTCGCGCGGCACAAGGCGGGGAAGATCGAAACGGTGGTCGCGTGGCGTCCCCGGCGCAGGTTTTGGCCCTTCCTCCGTTGGGTCTGCCGGATCAAAACGAAGATCTTGCTGTGATCATTCTGGATGCGGGTGGATCCAGCGATTTTGGCCAAGACAGGATCCAGATTGCGTGGCACTCGGATCGGAAGGCCGCGGCGACCCCTTTCTTCAACTCTAAGCGTGGTATGGCCGTTCAGCGCGGCGTCACGGGTAAGGCTCGCGTGACCAAGGGTTCTGCTGTGGCGCAAGTGACGCCTGGCCATCGGCGCCGAAATGTCTCGCAGCGGCGGCGATCAACCCGGGCTGATTAAAGATATCGATCCGGGCCGTGGTGCTTTGCGTCAAGTTTCTTGGGGCCCGTCCTGTCAGCAAGGCACTATGGCGGCGTTTTATGCGCAACCGGGGGTGCGGCGTCCAGTTTGTTGCATTTGGCCCGGCCAGCGGATCGGCCTCAAGCGCTGCTGGGGTCACCGAACGACGCGGGCTCTGGCGGTTGATAGGTGGGCGGTCCCTTTAGTTCGATCAGGTTTCCCCATGGGTCGCGGAAGTAGAGCGCAAGGCCGAAGCCCCGGCTGCCGACCTGGCGCGCGGCGCGGATAAGCTCCACCCCGTTGCGGCGGAGGTGGTCCCGCACCACAGTCTCGCTGGCGCCTTGCCAGGAAAAAGCGATGTGATGCACGTTCTGGCCGCCAGCCGTCGCCGGCGCCGCATAAGCGGCGCGGGGGTCGCCGGCGTCCCAGAGCCCGATCAGCACCGGACCGTGCCAAAGATGGACCATCGCAATCTCGGGATAGGTATAGGCCGGGCGGCAGCCTAGCACGTTCTGATACCAGGCCGACGCCGCCTCTAGATTGCCGACCCAGATCACCAGATGGTCGATCCCCGCGGGGACGAAGGGCACGCTCACCCGCCTGCCCCCAAGCGCGGCCCGCCGGGTTGGGCTGCGATCCGGGGATCACCGGTCGGCGGCGCGGCGCAGCCCGCCTCGGCCAGGGTTGTGCGACCTGCGCGCGCCAAACCCCCCAGCCGCGCCGCGCCGCGCAGCGCCAGATCGATGATCGGGTCTGCGGCCCCTATGCGCCGCGCCATCGTCTTTAAATCTGGCGACAGCGCCGCCCCGATCATTGTCCGCAAGAAGCCGTAGGTCCGTTTCGACACCGACACCTGGTCCACCATCCCCTTGCAGCACATGACATCCGGCTCCGCCATCGTCTGGTTGCCAAAGACCGAAGCGGCGGCGCGCCGTATCTTCGGGTTGTCCCCGGTCAGAAACCGCAAAATCCGGGCGGTGTCGAGCGTCTTCATCCAGCGCCGGCGGACAGCGCCGCCGCTTTCC
The DNA here is from genome assembly GCA_937900975.1 of uncultured Paracoccaceae bacterium. Taxonomy (GTDB): domain Bacteria; phylum Pseudomonadota; class Alphaproteobacteria; order Rhodobacterales; family Rhodobacteraceae; genus Algicella. Next base: position 8,116 of record CALCPC010000530.1, on the reverse strand, counting down.
CGCACAGCTGGCACCGGCGCGCACGCGGTCATCGCCGCAAGGTTCGAGGGGCCCCATGGCGTGGGCCCCGCAACGGGTGTGGACAATGGCCGCGTCCCCGGATCGCGCCGCGAGACATCAAGCCAACGCCAATCGCAGCGTGCAACCCGATCCTAACGGCGCCCGACAGCGCGTCTCGGCCCTTTCCAACACCTTGGATAAGGACCTATACCCCCGGGTCATGCGTGCTTTAAGTCAGGCGGTGCGATCACGCGTCCGCCGCAAACCGAATAGCTAGGAAGGCAAGCCGTGGCCATGCCTTCCCCTTCACATCGGGCCCATCACCTGATCGTTCGCGGTGCCTTGGACAGTGCGTCCTTCCTGCCATGGGTCGCACAGCACAGCCGCCGGCTTGGGCTGAAATGCCAAACCCTCTCTGCCGACGCGCGCGAGGCTGTGTTTCGGGTTGAGGGCCATCCAGAGATGATTGATGCCTTGGAGGTCGGATGCCTTCTCGGCCCGTTCGACGTGTGGATCGACACCGTGACCAAGACGCATGCCGCGTCTGAGCCTTGATTGTTTTTTTAGCGTGATGCCAAATAAGTGGGCGCAACCTCCTCTGGTTGTGCCCATCCTCGGCAGAGGACGGGCGCGTCGTTGCTCCGCTCTGTACAAGGCCCACTCTGGCGCCTCACCTTTGCACATTGCGGGCCTCGAAACCGGGGCGGGGTGTGTGTGTGACGCCGCGTGAGCCGCTGGGGATGGAAAGTACGAAAGAATGGCCGCCGAAACGAATGCACGCTGGCTGCCGGTCGCGGTATCAGCCGATATTTTGAGCGGGACGGTCATACCAGCAAGCCTGCCGACAGGGCCGCTCGCTGTCTGGCGCTCGGCATCGGGGCGGCTTAACGCAACCAAAGACCGCTGCCCGCATCGTGGCATGCGCTTGTCGCACGGTTTTGTGCGCGGTGAGACATTGTCCTGCATCTATCACGGCTGGCGCTTCGGGGCTGACGGCGCCTGCCGAAAGATCCCCGCCCATCCGGCCCTTGTGCCGCCCAGGACGATCAGTTGCGGACCGCTTCCCGTCGCCGAATGCAACGGCACCGTCTGGGCTGCGGCCAAGCGGCCGGACCATGAACCCGTTGCCTATGACGGCTACATGGCCTTGCGCAGCGTCGTGATCGCCGCGTCCTGCGCGGCCGTCGAAACCGCGTGCCAAGGCGCGCGTGCCCATGGGGCGAGCAAGACGCGCCTCGGCGGTCACGACACGCTGTTGGTGATGAACGGCTACGCGCCGAACGCCGTGCTTGTAATCGTGTTGGTCGCAGAAACGATGCCCGTGGCGGGGCGTCTGGCGATCTCCACCGCGCTTGAGGCTTTGCGGCGCACGGTCGAAACCTGGGGGCGGGCCGCATGACATCGCATGCGATGCGCGACGCGTGGTATCCTGTGGGGCTTCTGTCGGGCCTTAGCGAAGGCGGCAAAGACAGCCTTCTTCTGGGCGAGAACATCACCGTTTTCGGATCGGCAACGGGGGCGCCGAGCGTTGAATGCAGCGGTCGCACGCTTCCCGTCGTTCGGCGATTTGGCCATCTTTGGACCAGCCTTGGGACGCCAGACAAAGACCTTTTCACCATCCCAGAGGCCGATCACCCTGAGCGTGTTCGGGTGGATGTGGGCGTCGTCCGGGTCAAATGCTCCCCGCTTCGCGCGGTTGAGAATTTCCTCGACATCGCCCATTTTCCGTTTGTGCACACAGACATTTTGGGGGCTGAGTCCCATCCCGAGGTCAGCGAATACAAGGTCGAGATCCGGGATGAGGTTGACGAGGTTTGGGCCACCAAGGTCGAATTTTTCCAACCCCAGGCCGCGCGGTCGGCCGGTGGCGGGATTACGACGGAATACATGTACCGCGTTCCAGCGCCGACATGCGCCGTGCTTTACAAAACATGTCCCCCCCGTCCAGGCGCATGGGATGTCATCGCGCTGTTCGTGCAGCCCCTGACCGAGGATCTTTGCGATGTCTGGCCATGGATGGCGCTGTTTGACGATGAAAGCGCGTTGACGGATCTGATCCATTTTCAACAGCTTATTTTTCTTCAAGACCGCTCAATCCTGGAAAATCAGATCCCAAAAAGACTCCCCTTGGATCCGGCGAAGGAAACGCCCACGCGCGCCGACCTCACCTCTGTCGCCTATCGGCGCTGGTTGAAGCGTCACAACTTTACCTACGGTGCGCAACTGGTGGCTGGATGATCCTCTACGATTATATCTTGTCGCCGAGCTGCTATAAGGTCCGCCTGCTGGCGTCTTTGCTGGGCGCACCGCTTGACTTACGCCCGGTGGATTTCCATCCGGGGCGTGAGCATAAGGCCGCGGAACTCCTGGCGCTGAACCCCGCGGGCAGCATCCCGATCCTTGTGGATGGCGATCTGGTTCTGACCGAAAGCGCCGCCATTCTGGCCTATCTCGCAGCGCAGAAGGGTGGGTATTGGCTGGCCGGCGACGCCCCCGCGGCCATCGCGCGGCATCAGCAATGGCTGGATTTCTCGCATCGCTTAACGCAGGCGTTGGGCGGCGCGCGACTGGTTGAGATGTTGCATTTCGAGGGCGATCTTGCCGCGCTGCAAACGCGCGGGGTTGCCGCATTGCGGGAGCTTGAGGCGGCGCTTTTCGTCCAGCGGCTTGGCGGTCAGTCCTATCTGATCCGTGACACGCCATCCATCGCCGATATCGCCTGTTTCCCTTACGTCGCGCTGGCGCCCGATGGCAGCATACCGCTGGACCCTTACCCGTCCATTCGGATCTGGATGCGTGCTATCCGCGCCTTGCCGGGATTTATCGAAATGCCGGGGATCCACCGACGGCATGATTTGGCACCGGACCCTTTTGCGGAGGTGCCTTCGTGACGGGCGTGCTGTTTAAAAACTGCGCGGCGATCGTGGTTGATTATGGGCAAGGCGCCGAGGTTGTGCGCAACGTGGATCTTTTGATCGAGGGTCCCGCCATTAAGTCCATTGGTCCCGCGCTTTGATCAACACCCATCACCACTTTTTCCATAGCTTTGAGCGCAACCGGGCGGCGTTGGACTGGACCAAACTGACGTTGATCGAATGGCTGGATCTGATCTATCCGATCTTTGCGCGACTGACGGAGGAGTGCTTTTATCACGCATCCCTGACGGCGATGGCCGAACTGATCAAGCATGGCTGCACCACGGCGATGGACCATCAATACTGCTTTCCCCGGCGGGCGGGAACGCGGTTGATCGACCGTCAATTCGAGGCGGCGGCGCTGCTTGGGCTGCGCTTTCATGCCGCGCGCGGTGGCAACACACTGCCAAAATCCGAAGGCTCCACCATCCCCGAGGAGATGTTGGAGACCACCGACGCGTTCATCGCCGATTGTGAACGCGTGATCGACGCCTACCACGATCCCGGCCCCTTCAGCTTGCGCCAGGTGGTGGTCGCGCCTTGCCAACCTGTCAACTGCTACAAGGAAACGCTGGTGCAGTCCGTGGCCCTGGCCCGCGGGAAGGGTGTCGTCTTACACACCCATGCTGGCGAGGGCGAAAGCGCCGTGATGGAGGCGCGGTCGGGCCAGCGCACGGTCGCCTATCTCGAGGACCTTGGCTTTGCTGGCCGGGATACTTTTTATGCCCATTGCTGGGAGCTGACCCCAGATGAGCTGAGCCGCCTTGCCGCGACGGGCACAGGGGTCGCGCACTGCCCGGAGCCTGTCTATCTTGTGGGCGCCGAGATTACGGATATCCCGGCGATGGACAGTTTGGGGGTGCGTCTTAGCCTCGGCGTCGATGGTGCCGCGTCAAACGACAACTCGAACCTGATGCACTGCATCCATTCGGCCTACATGCTGCAATGCCTTGTGGCGAAAACGCGCAAGCATCCGGTTCCAGCCCCGGCGACCTTCCTGGACTACGCCACAAAGGGCGGGGCAAGCGCGCTTTGCCGCGATGACATCGGACGTCTTGCCCCGGGCATGGCGGCCGATCTTTTTGCCATCGACACACGTCGGATGGACTACGTCGGCACGCGCCACGACCCGCTAAGTCTGATCGCGAAAGTCGGGATCGGCAGTCCGACCGATTTGACCATGATCAATGGCCAGATCGTGTGGGCGGACGGCGCCTTCACACGGGCCGACGAACGCGACCTGTTCGACAAAGCAGAGCAAGCGCTTGCAAAGCTTGACCCATGACCTTGGACGAAAACGAAAGGGACACTCATCATGACCAACACCCCTAACCGCAGAAACTTTATCGCCGGCGCGTCGGTTGCCACGATGGTCGCAGCGCTCGGCGCGCAGGCGCGGGCCGCCACCGCCGACGACCCTTTGATCGTCACCCTGATCATTCCATCGCCGGTGGCGGATGTGGGATGGGGTCTCGCTCTTTTTGAGGCGTTGGAGACGGTGAATGCGGATTACGGCGAAGCCATGCAGCTGAGCGTGGTCGAAAACATCTATGAAGGCCCCGACGCCGACCGGATCATGAACAAGGCCGTCGCCGACGGCACCAAATTCCTTGTTGCCGGGTCCTTTGGCTATCAGAACGGCGCGATGCAGATCGCCCGCCGGAACCCGGATGTAACCGTCCTGCACGCCTCGGGCTTTATGGTGGCGCCAAACTTCTCACCCTTTGCGGCCCAGTACAGCCAGGGCACGTATTTGATGGGCATGGCCGCGGCGGCGCTGTCGAAAACCGGCAAGCTTGGGTCGGTGTCGGCCTTCGCGATCCCCGAGCTGATTACTTCGCTCAACGCGTTTGTGCTGGGTGCCCAGCGGATCAATCCGGATATCGAATTGTCGATTGTGTGGCTCAACTCCTGGTTCGATCCAGCCAAGGCGCAAGAGGCGACAGCAGCGCTGGTCGCGCAGGATTGCGACGTCCTGTTTTCCAACGCGCAGGACACGCCGTCAGTGGTCGCAAAAGCCGAGGAATTGGGCGTCTATTCGTTCAACCTCAACTCGTCGATGAAGGATTATGCCCCCAACACCTATCTTGGCTGTGTTCTGACCGATTGGTCGCCCTTCTTCCGGGCCTCGATTGAGGCGCATCTGGCCGGGTCCTTCGAAGGCCAAAGCGCGTTTCTTGGCGTCGGCGACGCGGTTGTCAGGGTCGTGGATTGGAGCGCGGACATCCCAGCGGACATCATGGCACAAATCATGGAGGTGGAAGCAGGCATTGCCGATGGCTCTTTCTCCCCGTTCACTGGCCCGATCATGAAGGCCGATGGGTCCGAAGGCGTCGCGGCCGGTGTCACGATGACCGACGCTGAAGTGATCGGGATGGACTGGCATGTCCAGGGTGTGACCACACCTTTGCCCGGCTGATCCTTGACGCAGGCGCTTCTGTCGCTGCGTGGCGTGACCAAGCGCTACGGTTCGATCCACGCCAATTCTGGCGTGGACCTCGATGTTTTGCCGGGCGCGATCCACGCGATCCTTGGGGAAAACGGGGCCGGAAAATCGACCCTGATGAAGCTGATCTATGGGGTTGAGGCGCCCGACGAGGGGGAACTTTTTTGGCAGGGCGAGGCGCGGGAAATAGAATCCCCCGCCATCGCGCGGCGTTTGGGCATCGGAATGGTGTTCCAGCATTTCTCGCTGTTCGAAACGCTGACCGTCGTCGAAAACGTCTCGCTTCTGGTGCCCGGCGCCAAGAAGGACCTGACCGAGCGTATCCGCAAGCTGGGGCGGGAGTTCGGGCTAGAGGTCGATCCGCTGTCGCATGTCTATGCTTTGTCGGTGGGCGAACGCCAACGGGTCGAGATCATCCGTTGCCTGATGGTGGACCCGAAACTGCTGATCTTGGATGAGCCGACGTCCGTGCTGCCACCCCAGGCCGTGGATCTGCTGTTCGAGACGCTGCGCAAGCTTTCGGCGCGGGGCGTTTCGATCCTGTTTATTTCCCACAAGCTTGAGGAGATCCGGTCCATCTGCACGCACGCGACGATCCTGCGCGGCGGCAAGGTTACGGGTACTGTGACGCCGAAGAATTTCGACGCGCAAGCGCTGGCGGCGATGATGATCGGGCGCGACATGCCGCAGTTATTGTCCGATACGCCGGACAAGCGCGGCGAGGACCGGCAGCACTTGTCCGCGCTGTCGCTGGCGTCCGAAGACCCGTTTGGCGTGTCGCTGCAGGATATCTCGCTGCGGGTCTCTGCAGGAGAGATCCTGGGCGTGGCCGGTGTCTCTGGCAACGGGCAGTCCGAACTGGCCGCTGTCATCTCTGGCGAGACGCCTTTGCCCAAAAGACTGCAAAGCAAGCTTACGATGCTGGGCAGGGAGGCCGGCGCCCTAAACCCCGCGGCACGGCGCGCGCTTGGCTTTGCCTTTGTGCCCGAGGACCGGCTGGGCCAAGGCGCCGTGCCCGAACTGTCGCTTGTCAAAAACGCAATTCTGACCGGGCATCGGCGGGGCATGGTGCGCAACGGCGTAATCCGTCACCCGCGCGCCGAGGCTTTTGCACAAGACTGTATCGCCACCAACGATGTCCGCACACCGGGCCCGCGGGCCGAGGCGGGCTCTCTTTCCGGCGGGAACCTGCAGAAATTCATTATTGGACGGGAATTGATGCTGGAGCCAAAGCTGATTTTCCTCAACCAGCCCACTTGGGGCGTTGATATCGGCGCGGCCACGGCGATCCGCAAACGCTTGATCGAACTGCGCAATGCGGGCTGTGCGATCCTTGTGATTTCGGAGGATTTGGAAGAGTTGTTCGCGCTGACCGACGCTATGCAAGTGTTGAGCGAGGGCCGTCTTAGCCCGCGGTTTACGACCAGCGAAACCGTTCCAGAAGACATTGGACGCGCCATGATCGGGGCAAGCGGGGGCGCCGTGTTGTGAGATTGCCCAAGCTTGTGCGCCGAGAGCGCGCCTCCCTTCCGGTTCTGATCGCAGCCCCTGTTCTGGCGCTGGCCATCGCGGCCCTTGGCAATCTGGTGCTTTACGCGGCAATCGGCGTCAATCCGGTGGCCGTGTTCCATGCGATGCTGATTGAGCCCTTTGCAAGCTATTTTTCGATGTCTGAAATCCTGCTGAAAGCGGGGCCGCTTTTGCTGAGCGCGCAGGGGCTGGCCATCGGTTTTCGCGCGAAGATCTTTAACATTGGCGCCGAGGGGCAATTTGTCCTTGGCGCAATCTGCGCCTCGGCGATCCCGGTCTACATGCCGCAGGCCAGTGGGCCCTGGATATGGCCGGCGATGCTGCTTTTGGGCGCGCTTGGCGGTTCGGCCTGGGCTGCGATCACGGCGTTTTGGCGTGTGCGGCTGAACGCCAATGAGATCCTGGTATCGCTGATGCTGTCGTTTGTGTCGCTGCAGCTTCTTATCTATTTGCTGCTTGGACCCTGGAAAGATCCGATGGCGCTCAATTTTCCACATTCGGTGAGGTTCCAATTCGATGCCCTGTTGCCGATCCTGTTGCCCGGGACGCGGGTCAATGTCTCGCTTCTGCTTGCACTTCTTGTCACCGTCGCCGCGTGGTTTTTTGTGCAACGCAGCTTCGCGGGCTACCAGCTTGAGGTCGGTGGCCTTGCGCCAAATGCGGCGCGCTATGCCGGCTATTCACAAAACGGTGCGATCTGGCTGTCGCTTTTGATCGGAGGTTTTGCAGCGGGCCTGGCCGGCGCGGCCGAGGTCGCGGGCCCGGTTGGGCAGCTTCAGCGCTCTATCTCCACAGGCTATGGCTATGCCGCGATCATCGTGGCCTATTTGGGGGGGCTGCATCCGATCGGGATCGTTTTTTCGGCGTTTCTGTTGTCCACGCTCTATATCGGCGGCGACAATGCAATGGTGTCGGCGGGCCTGCCAATCGCCGCTGTCAACGTCTTCCAAGGCAGCCTTCTGCTGGCCTATTTGATCGCTGCCACCTTCGTGCGGCGAAGGCTGGTCTGGCCGCAAAGGACGCGGGCATGACAGCGAGTGAGTTCATTCTGGCCGGGATGCTGGCCGCCGCGACGCCTTTCCTGCTAGCCGCGCTGGGCGAATTGGTCGCCGAGCGGTCTGGCGTTCTGAACCTTGGGGTTGAGGGGATGATGGCGCTTGGCGCCGCGGTTGGGTTCATGACTGTCTACTCTGGCGGTGTCCATGTGCTCGGCTTTGTTTTCGGG
>CALCPC010000529.1 GCA_937900975.1 uncultured Paracoccaceae bacterium | reverse complement strand
GCCGCCCTCTTGGCGCTTCCGCCGCCCACCGCCCCCGCGTTCTCGTCAACCCGTTCGGTCCCCGCCCCCTGGGCCGGTACCCAACCCGGGGGGACGCGCGATGCTCGACGGTCTTCGCTGGCTTGTCGTCAATGTGGCGGTAGGCTTTTACAACATCGGCTGGGCGCTTTTGAACCCATCGGCCTGGCTGGATTGGTCTGACAAACAAGCGCTTGCCCGGTTCATTTACTACGGCGGCTCGGTTGAGTTTTTCTTTGCCGTCTTCAACATCTTCGTGGTGCTTTTCGCCATCGGTATCTGGCAGCGCCGGATCCTTTGGGGCGTCGTGGTCGGGATCGAAGGCTTTGCCAACGCGCTTGGCCGCCTCACCGCCTGGGCCGCCCTTTTGATGGTGCTGCAGCAGGTGATGATCGTCTTTTTGCAGCGCGTCTTCCGGGTATCGGAAATTTCCTTCGGCCCTTTCGGCGCGGCCTTCACCCGTGATCTGTCATGGTGGTCGGAGGAGCTGAAGCTCTACAACGCCATGATTGTCGTGCTCTGCTGTGGATACACCTTTGTCCAAGGCGGCCATGTGCTCGGCGACCTCGTCTATGCAGGGTTAAAGCATCGCGGCAAGCGCGTCGTCGACATGTTCGGCGCGCTCTTTTTTATGATGCCCTCGACCATCATGATCTGGCTTTTTGGCTGGTTTTTTCTGTGGCGCCATCTTGTGACGCCGCAGATCAACGCCTCTGAAAGCGCGCAGCGGGTGATTGAGCAGAAATCCCGCATTCTGAAATGGAACGTCGAAACCATCGGCTTCTCGCCCAACGGGTTCGATGCCTATTTCCTCTTCAAAATCCTGCTCGTGGCCTTTGCCGGTTTGATGTTCGTACAGGCCTGGGCGTTTTTCTTCCGCTCCTGGCTCGAATACGCCGAGGGGCCGGAAGCGGCGGGTAAGTACGCGGATATCGACCGGCTCGAAGGTGACCCGGCGCTGAGGGAGGCCTAATATGCTGTTCGGTCTCGATGGGGTCAAGGTCGCCCTCATCATTGTTTTTGCTTGCCTTTTCTCCGGCATTCTGTCGGGCTTTCCGGTCGCCTTCGCGATTTCGGGCGCGGCGCTAATCTCGTTTGGGATCATCGCGCTTCTCGACACCGGCGGCATCCTGATGCACCAGGTTGTGGACCAAAGCACGGCGGAGTATCGCGCGCTTCTCGACAGCGGTGTCGCCCGCGAGGCGATCAGCCGTTTTAGTTATCCCGACCTGCCCAGAGCGATGGAGCCGCTTTTCCCCGGCGGGTGGGAGCAGGCGATCACCCGCAACCTCAGCTTCATCGTCAACCGGATGAACGAAAAGGTGCTGGCCGGCCAGTCCATCGAGACATTGCTGGCCGTGGCGATGTTCGTCCTGATGGGCATCACGCTGGAGCGGTCGAAAATCGCCAACGATCTTTTGACCACAATGGCGCGGGTTTTTGGCCCGCGTCCCGGCGGGCGGGCCGGCTCTATCGTCGTGGGCGGCGCGTTTCTGGCGGCCTCCACTGGGAGCGTGGGCGCGACGGTCGTGACGATGGGGCTGCTTGCGCTGCCGACGATGCTGCGCAACGGCTACTCGCCAGAGCTTGCGACCGGTGTGATCGCCGCCTCTGGCACGCTGGGCCAGATTATCCCGCCCTCCATTGTCATTGTGCTGCTGGGGACGCTGGCGGGGGAGCTTTATTCGGCCGCGCAGGACAACCGCGCGCTTTTGGCCGGGTGCACCGATGCGCTGACCTATATTGGGGAGCCCGCGGTTCTGTCGGTTGGCACGCTTTTTCAGGCGGCGTTGCTGCCGGGCCTGATGCTTTCGGGCCTTTATGCCGCGTATGCCTTCGGGTTTGCGCTGTTCCGCCCCGACAAGGCGCCGCCAATCGCCGCTGTCGACACCGCCGCGACGTATCGAGAGCCGGGGCAGGGGATGCGGTGGTTCGTGATCGCGCCGACGGCGATCGTTTTTGGCGCCGTGCTGATGTCCTTTGTTGGGATCTCGGTGTAGCACTACTACTACGTCAACAGCGTTGCCGATGTCGGTCAGCGGGCAGAGCTGCGCACCAATGTGTCCGAGCGCTGCCAGCAATCCATGATAGAGCTTCATGGCCAGGAAAAATGGGACCGCTCGGTCGCCGTTCAGGCCGAGATTGACGCCGCCGGCGGCACCCAAAGCCAGGAGGATCGGACACTCAGCGCCGAAGATCTGGCCGCGGCGCAGGCGGCCGCGCTGGCTGGGGTCGCACCGATCTCTGCGGGCCTGGTCACGCTTCTTGCGGTTCTTGGGATTATCCTGGCAATGGCCTGTGGCGTCGATGCCCTGGCCGACCGGAGACCGCTGGCCATCGGCGCCGGCGGCGCGCTGCTCGCGCTTCTCGTCGATGCGCTTTTGATCGGGCCCCTAACCTCGCCCGGCGCGCGTTTTTTGATCCACGCGTTGCCCTTTGCGATGATCTTCTACGGCCTGCGCCACAGTGCCGGCCTTCTGGCCCAAAATGAAGTCGTGCGCGTCGTCTTTCCGCCGCTTGTGCTGATCGTTGCGGTCCTTGGCTCGATCCTCGGGGGGATTACGAACCCAACGCCTGCCGCGGCCCTGGGGGCCGCCGGAGCGATCCTGCTGGCCGCCTATCGCAAACAGCAGGAGAGCGGGAAATCCGGCCAAGGCGTGCTGATGTCGGCCTTTGCCATCGTTATCATGCTGCTTTTCGGCGTGAACTTCGATCTTCGCGTCGGGCTAGAGGATGTGGCGTTCGAAAACTGGGTGGCCTATGCCGTCGCGATGGCCGCTTACACCGTTGCGATGGGGGGGATCGTTTACGCCTGCGCCGTGCTGTTCGCGGGCCGCGTCCTGTCGCCGGTTGTGCGCGAGACGGCGAAGGTCACGGCGATGGTTTTTGCCATCCTGATCGGCTGCCAGACGCTGAACCTTGGCGTGAGCTCATTCGGTGGTGAGCATTATATCCAGGAGCTTCTCCGCTCGTTTGAGCGGGAATGGGCCGTGTTCCTGATCGTGATGCTGGTGCTCTTTATCCTCGGTTTTGTGCTGGATTTCCTTGAGATCATCTACATCGTCGTGCCCATTGTTGGGCCGGTCATCTATGGCGGCACGATGGATCCCAAATGGGTGACGATCATGATCGCGGTGAACCTGCAGACCAGTTTTCTGACCCCGCCCTTTGGGTTTGCGCTGTTTTATCTGCGGGGGGTCGCGCCGGCGAGTGTCAACACGATGCACATCTACCGGGGTGTTGCGCCCTTCGTGGGGATCCAGGTGCTGGGGCTGTTGCTGCTTTGGCTGGTGCCGGGCGTGGTAACGGTCGTGCCGTCGCTTCTTAGCGGCAATTAAGCTCGGCGATCAGGCGTTCGGCCTCCACCGCCGGGGGGCTCAGCGTCGCGGGGTCTTCGCCAGGGTAGAACCGGGCGCGGAGCGCGGTCGGCATCGGCCTTGGTTCAAAGCCGGTGACGGTTGGCCCGGTTGCCGCCGTTTCGGCCGCCCAACTGTCGAAAAGCGCGGTCTGGGCGCCCTTCGTGGCGCCATAGGTGCCAAAGAACTTCGCCCCCGCCCGCGCATCGGTCAGATAGACTGCGCGGGCGCCGGGTGTGACGCGCAAAAGCGGGGAGACCGCGAAAATCAGCCTTTGCGCGGTGCGGACATTGACCTCCACCGCACGGTCGAAATCCTTGGCCGAGATGTGGGCGGCCGGCGACAGCGGTGCTGCGTGGATCGCGGCGTGAAGCCAAAGGTCCAGGCGTCCCCAGCGCTGATGCAGCGCAAGGCACATCCGTTGCACCCCGCCCTCATCGGTCAGATCCAGCGGCACCAGCGTCGTTGCGCCCCCCGCAGCGGTCACGGCATCGGCCATTTCCTCAAGCCCGCCGGCAGTGCGCCCAACGGCCACCACGTGATACCCCGCAGCGCCCAATGCCACCCCCGCGGCATAGCCAAACCCGCGGGAGGCACCGGTGACAAGGGCCAGACGCTCGCTCATGCCGCCGCGTGCGCATCGGTTGGCGTGTAAGCCGGCGCGCTGGCCAGCCGCGCCTGGATCTCGGGCAACGTCACGGGCGCGAAATCCCAGACATCCACGCCCACATCGCAGCGCCGGTCGAGCGCGGGGATGCGCCCATGGACATGGCCGAAAAGATGCAAGACCCCTTTCCAAGCCCCCGGCCATTCCAGCATCGGATAATGGCAGAGCGCAAGTCGGACACCCCCATGCTCGACCTCCAAGATCTGGGTCACCTGCTCCCACCCGTCCAGTGCGCGGGTGCGGCTGTGGTCGTGGTTCCCGGCGATCAGCGTTTTGCGCCCGTTCAGCGCGGCCAGCACCGCCGCCGCGGCGCGGGCGCTGCCCCAGGCAAAATCGCCCAGGTGATAGACCGTGTCATCGGGCGCCACCCGCGCGTTCCAGCGGTCAATCAGCGACCGATCCATATCCTCCAAATCGCGAAACGGGCGGGCCATAAAGTCAATGATCCGGGCATGGCCGAAATGGGTGTCGGCGGTGAAAAAGACGGTCATGCAGACTTTTTCATCTGAAAACCCTTCTCAATCATGTCCGCGGGGCGGACCGGGTATTCCCCCGAGAAACAGGCATCGCAATATTGCGGATCCAGCACGTTGCGTCCGGTCTGATGCCCGCAAGCCCGGTAAAGCCCGTCGAGTGAGACGAAATGCAGGCTGTCGACGCCAAGATGAAGCCGCATCTCTGCCGGGCTCATCGTGGCGGCCAAAAGCTCCTCCCGATCGGGGGTGTCGACACCGTAGAAACAGGGCCATTGGGTGGGCGGGCTGGCGATGCGAAAATGCACCTCCCGCGCGCCCGCATCGCGCAGCATCTCGCGGATCTTGACCGAGGTTGTGCCGCGCACGACGCTGTCGTCGACCAGAACCACCCGTTTGCCTTTGACCAACGCACGGTTGATGTTCAGCTTTAGCCGCACGCCCATATTGCGGATATGGTCGGTGGGTTCGATGAACGTGCGCCCGACATACTGATTGCGGTTGATCCCCATCGCATAAGGAATGCCCGAGGCCTGGGCGAAACCGATCGCCGCGGGGATCCCGCCATCGGGCACCGGGCTGACCAGATCGGCCTCCACCGGCGCCTCCTTGGCCAGCTCAATCCCGATCTGGCGCCGCGTCTCATAGACCGAGCGGCCGCCGACAATGCTGTCGGGGCGCGAGAAATAGACGTGTTCGAAGACGCAGAACCGCGATTGCGTGCGCTCAAAGGGAAAAAAGCTCTCGATCCCATCGGCGGTGATGATCACCATTTCGCCCGGCTCAATCTCGCGCAGGAATTCCGCGCCGATGATGTCGAGCGCGCAGGTCTCGGACGCCAGGACATGGCCCGCCCCGCTCCTGCCCAGCATCAGCGGCCGCACGCCCCGCGGATCGCGGACGCCGATCAGCTTTGACCGCGTCATGGCGATGATGCTGAACGCGCCTTCGACACGCCGCAGCGCATCCTTGATCCGCTCGGGGATGTTGGATTGGATCGAGCGCGCCATCAAATGGATGATACATTCCGTATCCGAGGAGGATTGGAAGATCGAGCCGCGGCCAATCAACTCCTGCTTAAGCTGGTCCGCGTTGGTCAGGTTGCCGTTATGGGCGATGGCGCACCCGCCCATCGCGAATTCAGCAAACAAGGGTTGGACATCGCGGATCGCCGTCTGACCTTTGGAGCCGGCGGTGGAATACCGGACATGGCCGATGGAAAGCTGGCCGGGCAGCGTCTCCATCAGGCTGGCCTTGGTAAAGTTGTCGCGGACATAGCCAAAGCGGCGCGCGGATTGAAATCCGACCTCGGGGTCATAGGCGACAATGCCGCCCGCTTCCTGCCCGCGGTGCTGGAGCGCGTGCAGCCCGAGCGCCACGAAATTCGCGGCATCGGCAACACCGGTGATGCCGAAAATGCCGCATTCCTCGCGCAGTTTGTCGTCGTCGAAGGGATGGCTTTTGTAAGTCGGCGTCTGCGTCATCGATGCTCTCCCCCCGGGATGATAACCGCCGACGGGCGCAGTGTCACGGCCAGCGCTCAGTTCGACGTCGTCTCGGGCGTCGTAATCTCGGGCGGATCGGCCGGCGCGTTGCAGTCGCCTGTTAATTGCGCATACCGGTCGATAAACCAGGCTTGCGCATTCTCGGGAAGCTGCTCGGCCAGGCTGATTTGGGCCTGTGCGAGGACTTCTTTCGTTTTGCTGTCTTCGATCAGTGAGATGCCAGAGCCTGCGGCAAGGAACTGGTCATAGACGATCAGCGCCAGAATGATCAAAAGCGCGCCCCGGGCCAGACCGAACAAAAAGCCAAGCCCCTGATCCAGGGGGCCGATGGCCGAGTTTTGGATCGCGCCCGAGATCAGCGGCGTGAAGATCGAGACGACAAGAAGGGCCAGGATGAAAACGATACCGGCCCCGGCAATGGTCGCAAACTCACAAGACGTGCCGATGATCTCGCCAAGATAGGGGATCTCGTAGACAAAAGGGACGATGTCGGGGGCAAAGATAAAGGCCGCAACCGCCGCCACCACCCAGCCGAGGATCGACAAAACCTCCCGTACAAACCCTCGGGAGTAGGCCAGGAGCGCTGAGACGATGAGCACGAAAAGCGCGCCAGCGTCGATGATTGTGAAACCTTCCATGCCTTGCCTCCCGCACGTCTCAGGCCTCTATTGCACCAAAGACACCGTGAATAAAGCCGGATAACTCTTGAAACGTGTTGATTTCAAGGCTGGTGTCGCCTTCGGTCTTCACCCCGGCGGGAAGGTGCGCTGCGCGAAAGCCTAGCTTGCCGGCCTCCCGCAGGCGGGCGGCGGCCTGCGCAACGGGGCGGAGCGCGCCCGAAAGGCTGATTTCGCCGAAAACCACCGTTTCGGCGGCCAGTGCTGTGTCCTGGCGCGCCGAAACCAGCGCCGCGGCCACGGCAAGATCGGCGGCGGGTTCGGCGATCCGCAGGCCGCCTGCGATATTGAGGTAGACGTCCATTCCGGTAAACGACACACCCGCCCGCGCCTCCAAAACGGCGAGCACGGTGGCAAGCCGCGCGCCATCCCACCCCACCACCGTGCGGCGCGGCGTGGCCAGCGGTGACGGCGCGACAAGCGCCTGGATTTCGGTCAGGAGCGGGCGGGAGCCTTCGATGCCGGCGAACACCACCGTACCCGGCACCGGCGCGCTCCGGTCCGACAGGAACAGCGCCGAGGGGGTGGGGACCTCGGCCAGACCTTGTCCGGTCATCTCGAAGACGCCGATTTCATCGGCGGGGCCAAAGCGGTTCTTGACCGCCCGCAGGATCCGGAACTGGTGGCCGCGCTCGCCCTCGAAATAAAGCACGGTGTCGACCATATGCTCGACCACGCGCGGGCCGGCGATCTGGCCTTCCTTGGTGACATGCCCGACGAGGATCACGGAAATGCCGCGACGCTTGGCCAGCCGCGTCAGTTCATGCGCGCTGGCGCGGACTTGCGCGACGGAGCCTGGCGCGCTTTCGACTTGGTCGGACCAGACGGTTTGGATCGAGTCGATTATGGCAAGCCCCGGCGCCTCCGCCTCCAGCGTTGTCAGGATATCGCGCAGATTGGTTTCCGCGGCGAGCGCCAGCGGCGCCCCCGCCAGGCCAAGCCGTGCGGCGCGCATCTGAACCTGCGCTGTCGCCTCCTCCCCCGTGACATAGATCGCTGGCAAACCGGCGCGCGCGAAGGCCGCAGCCGTTTGCAAAAGCAGCGTCGATTTGCCGATCCCGGGGTCGCCGCCGACCAGAATGGCGGATGCGGGCACCAGGCCGCCGCCGAGGACGCGGTCAAGCTCCAACACGCCGCTGGGCTGCCTTGGGGGGGGTGGGTCCATCGCCGACAGCGTTGTCAGTGCTGTCCGCCGGCCCCGGGCAGGGCCGAGGCTGGTCGCGGCCGGGCCGGGTGCGGCTTCCTCAGCGATGGTATTCCAGGCCCCGCATGCCTCACACCGTCCTGCCCATTTCGGCGTGACAGCACCGCATGCGCTGCAAACGAACCGGCTGACCGCGCGCGCCATGCCGCCCTAGCCCCCCGCGATCCGGTGGCGCGTGATCTGGGCGATGGCCAGAGACGCGAGGACGCAAGCAGTGAAGACGTAAAGCCCCCAAGCCGGCGAAACCCGCCCGATGCCGACGCCCTGGATCACCATGATGTAGATCGCGATCAGGAACACATCGGCCATCGCAAGCTTTCCCAGCGCTTCGACCAGGGGCAGCGCCCGGGGTTTGAGGAGGTTGAAATGAACCGCCGAGATGGCGAGCGTTTTTAGGATCGGGATGACCATCGCGAAAAACGCCACCAAAAGCGCCAGCATCAAATCGGTGTCCCAGAGGATTTGCACGCCGGAGATGACCGATATTTCGGTGCCCCCGAGCCAGGGGATCGAGCCGGAGGGTGCGAGGGGGAGG
>CALCPC010000528.1 GCA_937900975.1 uncultured Paracoccaceae bacterium | reverse complement strand
CGCTGTGCGCAAAAAGAGGTCGTAAAAATACCGCTCCTGCTCAGCTGCGGGTGCCGTCTGCGCGTCGCGGATCTCGGCCAGATCGAACCCCCGGCAAAACGTGCCCCCAGCCCCGGTCAGGATCATCGCCGAAAGCGCGTCCGCCTGGCTAAGGTCTTGGAGCGTGTCTTTCAAAGCGGCGAGAAGATGTTCGGAAAGCGGGTTGCCCGTTTCCGGTGCATGCAACATGACCGTGACGACGCCGCTGTCGTCGGCGTGGCTGTCAAGGATCGGAGCAGACATGGATAGGACGCGGGTGCCGGCGTTAAAAGTTGGGATGCGATTGCATCGGGGAGAAGATCAATGGATGTCAGATTAGAGCGTGAAGCGCTCAACGGCTATCTCGATGATGTGTTTCCGCAAATTCGCGGCCGTGTGCGGGCCATCGACGTGGCGCCCGGGGTCGTGCGGGCAGAGTATCTGGCCGCCGAGGGCGATCTGCGTCCGGGGGGCACCGTGTCGGGCCCCGCGATGTTCATGCTGGCCGATTGCGCGTTTTACATGGTTGTGTTGTCAGCGCTGGGGCGAGAGGCGCTGGCGGTGACGACCAACTGCTCGATCAATTTCCTGCGCAAGCCCGCCCCCGGCCGCCTTGAGGCCGAGGCGCGGATCCTAAAGCTTGGCAAGACGCTTTGCGTGGGCGATGTGCTGATCCGATCGGCCGGGGTCGCGGGGCCGGTGGCGCAGGCCAGCCTGACATATTCGATACCGCCGCGCCGTTCAGATATGGGGTAAAATGAAACCCCAAGCGTAAGCGGATGTTTTTCCTGGCCGAATTTTGCCTTTTCGCGCTTGACTGTGCGGCCCCACCCGGTAAAAGCGCGCCATCCCGCCGCGGCGCGCCGTGGCGACAGGACTGTATTCGAACGTCGGTACGCGAACACGCGGCCGCATCCGGGACCGAAGCTTATGAAAACCTACTCCGCCAAACCGGCAGACATCGAAAAGAAATGGGTGGTCATCGATGCCGAGGGCGTGGTCTTGGGCCGTCTGGCCTCGATCATCGCCATGCGTCTGCGCGGCAAGCACAAGACAACCTTCACGCCGCACATGGACATGGGCGACAACGTGATCGTCACCAATGCCGACAAGGTGCAACTGACCGGCAACAAGCGGCGCGACAAGACATATTATTGGCACACAGGCCACCCCGGCGGGATCAAGTCGCGGACGGCCGCGCAGCTTTTGGAGGGGCGTTTCCCAGAGCGTGTGATCCAAAAAGCGTTAGAGCGGATGCTGCCCGGTGGCCCGTTGAGCCGCAAGCAAATGTCCAACTTGCGCGTCTATGCCCAAGCTGAGCATCCGCACGAGGCGCAGGCGCCCGAAGTGCTCGACCTTAAATCCATGAACAAGAAAAACACGCGGAGCGCGTAAGCCATGAGCACCGACATCAAATCGCTCGGCGATCTGAAGCTGACCGTCTCGGAAACGGATGAGACACCCGAGGTCGCGGTTGAAACCACCATCTCGCGGGAGCCGCAGCGCGACCAGCTTGGCCGGTCCTACGCAACGGGCAAACGCAAAGATGCCGTCGCCCGGGTTTGGATCAAGCCCGGCTCTGGCAAGGTCACGGTGAACGGCAAGGCGATGTCGGAATACTTCGCCCGGCCGGTGCTGCAGATGGTGATCGGCCAGGCGTTTTCGGTCGCCGGTGTGGCCGGGGAATTCGATGTGATGGCCACCGTGAAAGGGGGCGGGCTTTCCGGGCAAGCGGGCGCTGTGAAGCACGGCATTTCGAAGGCCTTGATGCTTTATGAGCCAAGCCTGCGTCCCGCGCTGAAAGCCGCGGGGTTCCTGACCCGCGACAGCCGGGTGGTGGAGCGGAAGAAATACGGCAAGCGGAAAGCGCGCCGCAGCTTCCAGTTCTCCAAACGCTGAGGCTTTGGGTCGGGCGGCCGCCCCAACCCAGCGCAGGAATTTTGGATCAATGACCGCCCCCCCAATAGGGTTGGGGCGGTCGTTTTTTTTGGGCACACACGGGCGCTCTCGCACCGCCCTGAGCGCTTCTTCGGGCTTCTCTGTCAGACGCGGGGCATATTGCGCGGCCTTGTTGGCCCAACCTCCGCCCTGCAGGGCACCGGTCGCCGCAATCGGGGGCGCCCATAGGGTCGCGGCCCTTGTTTCCTTGGTTTTGGGCCATGTGCGGTGCACGGGTGACCGCCCCCGGGCTGGGTGGCGCGTTTTTTCTGCTGGCCCCCGCGTGCGGCCCGAAAACCACGCCGCGGTCAACGCATCCGCCGTGGCCGGTCCGGCCTCAAAGCGTTGGCGCGCGGGCTTGGGGCGGGTTAAACACGGCGAAAAGGGAGGATTGGATGATCGAAATCATCAAGGCCGGCGCCCGCCCGGCGGCCGTGGCGCCCGCTGCGCGCTTTACCGGGCATGTTGTGATGACCGACATCGTGGCAACGCCCGCGCCCGCGCGTCTGCATGCCGTGCTGGTGCGTTTTGCACCGGGCGCACGCACGTTTTGGCACACCCATCCCCTCGGCCAAACCCTGCATGTGACCGAAGGCGTTGGCCGGATCGGGTTTCGCGATGCGCCACCGCGCGAGATCCGCGCCGGTGACAGCGTTTGGATCCCGCCCGGTTTGGAGCATTGGCATGGCGCAGCACCCGATCAGCCGATGACCCATGTGGCGATGCAGGAAAGGCTGGAGGGCCAGCAATCGGCCTGGCTCGACGAAGCGGTGGCAGAGACCGCCTACACAGCAAGCCCGGTGGAACCGTGAGGGCGGCGTGCCGCGCAGGGGGGCCGCGATGAGCCCCGAAGGACCGATGGACCTGGCCCCGCGCGCTGCGGCGCGCCCGCTTATCACGGCGGTGCGGACACTGGTCAGCGACGTGATCGCCCCCGAAGAGCCGGCCTATGCGGCCGAAATCGGCACCGGCGGCGACCGCTTTGCCTTCACCCCGCGGATGACCGAGATTTTGGAGCGTTTGAAGGCTGAGGCGCGCAAAGCGGGGCTCTGGAACCTTTGGCGAACCACGGCGCACGGGATCTCGACGGTGGATTACGCTTATCTCGCTGAGGAGATGGGCAAAAGCCCGCTCGCACCCGAGGTCTTTAACTGCAACGCGCCCGATACCGGCAATATGGAGGTGCTGCTGCGCTATGGCACGCAGGCGATGCAGTCGCGTTGGCTGCGGCCGCTTCTGGAGGGGGAGATCCGCTCGGCCTATTTGATGACAGAGCCCGGGGTGGCCTCGTCCGACGCGACGAATATTTCGTTGGAGGCCGTGCGGGAGGGCGACGCTTATGTGCTGAATGGTGAGAAATGGTGGGCGACAGGGGCCGGGGATCCGCGCTGTGCGCTTTACATCGTTTTGGCGCGGACGGATGCTGCGGCGCCGCGGCACAGCCAGCATTCGATGTTTTTGGTCGACGCGGCGGCGGCGGGTGTCACGGTGTTGCGCCCGATGCAGGTCTATGGCCATGACGATGCGCCGCATGGGCATATGCATATCCGGTTTCAGGACGTGCGGGTGCCCGCGGAAGACATGCTTGTGGGGCCGGGGCGGGGGTTTGAGATCGCGCAGGGTCGGTTGGGACCCGGGCGGATCCATCACGCGATGCGCGCGCTTGGCCATGCGGAGGCCGCCTTGGCGCTGATGTGCCGGCGGGGGCTTGGCCGGGAAGCGTTTGGGAAACCGGTCGCAGCCCTCGGCGCGAATTATGACATTATCGCGGAGTGCCGGATGGAGATCGAGCAGGCGCGGCTTTTGTGCTTGAAAGCCGCATGGATGATGGACCGGGGCGATGCCCGCGCGGCCGCGCCGTGGATCAGCCAGATCAAAGTGGTGGCGCCGCGGGTGGCGTTGCGGGTGGTGGACGAGGCCGTGCAGATGCACGGGGCGATGGGGGTCAGTCAAGATACGCCGCTGGCCGCATCGTGGACGCACCTGCGCACGCTGCGGCTGGCCGATGGCCCCGATGCGGTTCACCGGCGTCAAGTCGCCCGCGCGGAACTGCGAAAGCACAGCAATGAACCGGTCTAGGCAGAGGTCGGCGCTCGGGCCGGGGACGGTGTCGAGAGCGCGCTTTGCGCGCTCTATGCGTGCCTTTGGCACGCATGTTCGGGCAAGCCCGAACCGACACCTTGCGCCCAGCGGCCCGGTTTGCGTGCGGGCTGCGGGTGCGTTTAGGAGGCTTGGACAGTGACGGAGATCTACTTTGTGCGCCATGGCCAAGCCTCGTTCGGGGCAGAGGATTATGACCGGCTTTCCCCGCTGGGGCACCAGCAGGCGGCCTGGCTTGGCCACTACTTTCGCGACCATGAACTGGACTTTGACCATGTTATCCAGGGCAGCCTGCGCCGGCACCGCGAGACGGCCGCAGGCATTGCCGCTGTTTTCAATATGCCCGCCGCCGAGACCGACCCGCGTTTCGATGAACTGCATTACAATCCGCTTGAGGCCGCCTATATCCGCGCGACGGGCATCGACGCGCCCTCTGACCGGGCCGCGTTTCTGACCCATTTCCCGCCCATGTTCTCGGCCTGGGCGGCGGGTGAGATCGCGCCCGAGGCCGAAAGCTATGCCGCGTTCGAGGCGCGGGTCCAGCGGGCGCTGGACGCGTGTCTTAGCCCTTCGCGCCGGGTGCTTGTGATCACGTCGGGGGGCGTTATCGGCGTCGCCCTGCGCGGCGTTCTTGGCCTATCGGCACGTGCGACGGCGGATCTTTTGATCAATATCCACAACGCCAGCGTGCACCGCTTGGTATCCGAAGCGGGACAACTGCGCTTGTCCCTGTTCAACGCAAGTCCGCATCTTGACGGGCGGACCCGCGCCCATGCCCGAACCTTTATCTAAGCCCATGGATCTC
>CALCPC010000527.1 GCA_937900975.1 uncultured Paracoccaceae bacterium | reverse complement strand
CGGCTCGCCTCCAAACGCGACCGCGCCCGGCCATCATGGAGAAACTGCGTGTGGCCCGAGACCTGCGCCGTCAACCCGATCCCCCAAAGAGGCGGCGTCCGCCACTCTGCCCCGGTTGCCCGCGCCTCGGGCCGATTGTCGGCAAGGCCGGGCCCCATATCGTGCAGCAACATATCGGTGTAGGGCCAGATCAGTTGAAAGCTCTGCTCGGGCTGGTCTTCCAGGCGATGGGTCACAAAGGCGGGCCGGTGGCAGGCGGTACACCCGGTTGTGTAGAACACGCGCTTGCCCCGCAGAACCTGCGGATCGTCGACGTTGCGCCGCGCCGGCACGGCGAGATTGCGGCTGTAAAAGGTGACAAGGTCCAGCGCCTCGGCATCGACCTCAAAGCCGCGTGCATCCGCGTCCCCATGCGGTCCCTGCCGGCACTGGGCCTGGTTTTCGGTGCACTCGCCCCACGCATCTGGGAACAGCGGGCTTGAGATGCCGATATCCCCCGCAAAGGCGGAGGCGGATTGCTCGCGCAGCGTCGGACTGCCCGCCTTCAGCCCGAACCGGCCGAGCATGGGCCGCTGAAACTCCCGCGACCAAACCACGTTGGCCCGCCCCGAGATGCCATCGCTATCCGCGTCGTCGGGATCGGCCAAGGCCAAGATGTCGCCCGCTGGGATCGCCTCCAACAAACCAAGGCCGATCATTTGCGGGGCGACCCGCGGGCTGAGCATCGCCTCGGGGTGGAGCGGGCCGTAGCCCAGGGCAGCGGCGGTATAGGTCGGGCGGCGCAGCGAGGCTGTCTCGCCCCCCGAAAGCTGTACCGCGATCTCCTCATAATCGATGTGAAGCTTGTATTCGGCCGGATGCCCCGCAAGGCTAAAATCCTGAAGTTGCGTGCCATAATTCGGGTCGGGTTGCGTGGCCAGATACCCCTCGATCTGTTCGGCGATCTTGGAGGTTTCGGCGGGGATCGAAACCCGAAGAAACATCGAGATGGCGTTGTCCGCCGGGCCCTCGGGCGGGTGGCCGCGACCGTCCTTGATATGGCAGCGCTGACAGGACCGGGCGTTGTAAAGCGGCCCCAACCCATCGGACGCCAGCGTCGAAGATGGTGCTGAGACCCAAAGCTTTCGGAAGAGACCGTTGCCGACCTTGAAGGTCAACTCGCCCTCAAAACTGATATTGGCCGAGGGTTGCGAGAACGCGTTGGCGTTTGCCATTGCCCGCACGGTCGCCGCCCCGGCTGCGTTTGCTTCGAACCGCTCGGCCCGGTCGAACTGGGTTGTTGGGGTGGTGACCGTGGCGACGCGCGCCGCCTCATCGGCGGTGCGGGGAAGAACGGCGAGATGCGGCGCATCCAGAGGGGCCGCGGCCAGGACTGTGGGCAGCGCGAGCGCAAGCAGACTGGCAAATCGGTGTAGATGCGGCACGGTTCGGGCGATCCCCTGAAAGGGGGGTGGCGCGCCCGGGACGGGACGCGCCACCCAACGGTCGCTTTACTGGAAGACCGCGTCGGGGTTGTCGAGACTGTCCGACCCCTCAACAGTAATCGACGTGCCAAGCGCCGTCACCACACGCTCTATGCTGCGGGTCTGGTCGATCAGACCGTTCACCCCGCCCATGATCAACGCCTCTCCGGCCGCATTGCCGCGCTCTAGCATCATGTCATAGGTGAACCCGGCCTCCGCTGCGGTTTTGATCCGGCCAAGCGCCAGCACCGCGGCGGACAGTTTTTCGCGCATTTCAGCGTCAAGCGCCGCGTTCTCTGCCGAAACGAGGTCGGAAAGGGACGCGCCCGCCACAACGCTGCCATCCACGCGCGTGTAGCGGCCAAGATACACCGATTGGATGCCGACGCCGTTGTAGAAGTGATCGTTATGGGTGTTGTCGGCAAAGCAAGAGTGTTCTTCCTCTGGGTCGTTTAGCATGACGCCAAGGCGCATCCGCTCCCCCGCCGTTTCACCATAGGAGAGAGAGCCCATGCCGGTGAGAATGGCCGATATCCCGGCCTCGGGATCGTCGAGAAGGGTCGTCCGCGCAGCGCCCCCCGGACCCCATTGGGCGGCGGTCCAGGGAAGGGCGGTGATCAAAAGATCGGTCGCGGCTTTCAGATACTCTCCACGCCGGTCGCAATTGCCATTCGTGCAGGCATCCCCCGTGGCATAGTCGGTCCAAGGCCGGTTTCCGGCACCGGCGCCGTGGCCGGTAAGGCCCTGCCCCCAAAGCAGAAACTCAATCGCGTGATACCCGGTGGCGACATTGGCCTCGACACCGTCGGCCTCTTGAAGCGTGGCTTCCAGAAGCGCCGGGGTGATGGGCGTGGCATCCACGGTTTCGCCGGACAACGTGAAGCTGGCGTGCGCGATCACGTTCAGAACGGCTGCCTCGTTTTCATCCGTCGGACCGCCATAGGACGCATCGACATAGTCGATCAGGCCTTCGTCAAGCGGCCAGGCGTTCACCTTGCCCTCCCAATCATCGACGATTGGATTGCCAAACCGAAACACCTCGCTTTGCTGATAGGGCACACGCGCCGCGAGCCATGCCGCCTTCGCAGCCGACAGCGCCTCCGCGGACGGGGTCGCCAAAAGCGCATCGATTTGGGTCTGAAGCCGTTGGGCGGTGATCAGGCTGTCCTCATATTTGGCAAGCGCCAGATCGGAATAAGTCTCTAATACAGCCGTTTTCGAGGCCGGCGAATCCGCCATCGCAGCCGTGCCGAGGCTGAGCGCCATAACGCTTGTCGCTAGGGTAAGGGTCTTCATACGGGGGACATCCTTCTTCATGGGCCGCCATCAGTGGAGCCGTGTCGCTTTCGGGGTGGGTTCGCAGGATTTCAGCGCCATGCGCCGCAGCGCGAGGCCAAATGTCTCGGCGCAGCCGACAAGAGACGGCGCAAAGGCCGGGTGCACCAGCATGGACGCCATCAACAGCGCGTCCTCGCGCGCGCCGTCGCTGGCATACCCGACAAAGACGGCAAAGCACGCCTCATCGGCGCCAAGGCAATGACAGGCGACGCCGTGGCGCATCAGGGGACGCCGTCCGTGACTGACGCAAAGCGTGCAAAGCGTTTCGAAGGATTGCACGGCACTCTGACCGCCCTCGACGCCCAGCGCGTCGGCGAACGCCGCCCGAACCCGCGCTTGTTCAGCCGGTCCGTCGCACCAGCGGCGCAGCGTCAACACCGCATGCGCCTCCACCGGCGCCAAGTCCGAGACATAACCGACCGGCGCGGCGCCGCGCGGGGGGGTCATCGCGCAAAGCGGGGCGTTGCCCGCGCCAGGGCCGGGACACCGCTTCGGCCCCGACGCGCGCGATAGGCCCGCGCTGGCACAGGCCGCCGCGCCGCTTGGCACCGACGGCGCGCGTCCGGCGCCTGCCCCATGCGGCGGCAAAGCCACCCCTTGCCCCGTGGCTGGCCAAACGGCGCAGCACATCGGGGGTCCGCGGCGAGGTCAGGGTTCTCTGGCGCCGAGACACCTGCTGCGACACTGGTCACTGGCCCATTCCTTTCGGGTCAAGACGTCCGGCTTGCCACGCAACGGTGACTGGCTCTCGCGAGCAAAGCTGAGTGAATTACTCAATTTTGTCAATCCAACAATTTTCATCGGATATGCGCATCCGCCCCGCCCGACCGGGGCGGCCATGGGCCGCGCGGATCGCGGAAAGCCGCCCGACAGTGCCGTCGGCCCCTGCGCCAAACCCCACCGCGTGGCCGGAAAAGTGCTTGCCTGAAAACTCCTTGCTGGAAAACTGCGCGCTTGCTCGGCGAAAGCCGGGTGCCGGATGGCCGAAACCGCATTAGGGGTTGAGCCATGGGCCCGACCTGCGCCAGGTTTGCGGAAACCGGGTGCGGCCGGCGCGACACCGCGTCGCCACCCCCGATCCACCCGCAAACCTTGGCGCCAAGATCAAAAAAACCTCCCTCATACCTTTTGCCAAAACCCATTGGCCGGTTGTGCTGATCCTCCTTGGCTCCACGCTTACCGCGCTGTGGTTTGCCGGGACGTTCGTCCTGGACGTCCTCTATTTCAACGACCCGCAGAACAAAGACGTGGCGCTAAAGCCCTGGATGACGCCCCGCTACGTCGGCATGTCCTATGATCTGCCGCGCCCCGTGATCCTGGAGCTTTTCGACCTGCCCGACGACACCCGAGAGCGGCCGCGTATGGGGGCTGTGGCCGACACGCTGGGCCTGACGCTGGATGAGTTGACTGCGCGTGTGCGCCAGGCGGCGGCAGAGCATCGGGGGGGCGATCTGTGACCGATTTCGTGCTCGGACTGGTTCCTGACTACGGTCTTTACGTCCTTTTTGCGGTTGTCGCGCTCGCCTGCCTTGCCGTGCCCCTGCCCGCGTCCATGGTCGTTCTGGCATCGGGAAGCTTCGCTGCAGCGGGCGATCTGGTTTTGTGGCAGGTCTTTGTGGTCGCCAGCCTTGCCTACGGGCTTGGCGACCAGGTGGCGTATTTCCTGGCCCGGTTCGGGGGACGTGTCCTGTTTCGGAACCTGTCCCAGATCGGGCAAGTCGAGGCAATGCTGGCCCGCAGCGCGGATCTTTTGGCGCGGCGGGGGCCGTTGGCCGTTTTGCTTAGCCACACGGTCGTCAGCCCGACCTGTGCCTATGTCACGTTCCTCTGCGGCGCCGGGGGCATGACGCATCGGGCGTATACGATGGCCGCCATCCCGGGCGCGCTTGCCTGGACAGCGGTCTATTGCGGTCTTGGCTATATCTTCGCCGGGCAGCTTGCCCAGGTGTCTGAGATGGTTAGCAGCTTCTCAGGTCTCGTGCTTGCCGCGCTCGTCGCCCTTGGCAGCATCGTTTGGCTGACGCGGCAATGGCGGGCGCGCGGCCTTAGCCTTGCGCCGAAAAGCGCGCGGTAATAAACGCGCGCTGCAAGCCCGGGCCCGATGGGCGCGCCCCTGGTGCCCCGCGCGCTGCACTTGGGCGCGAACCCGTGTTCGGGGCTAGATCAGGGGACGTTCGCCGGGCGCTTTGCCGTCCACCGGTTGGCAAAGACCCTTTTCCGCCAGAAACCGCACAAACAGCAGGGTCAGGCTTTCGCGCCGCGATTTGTCCGGCCAAACGATATAGATCCCAAGCCCGCGCAACGTCCAATCCGGCAAAAGCTCAACCAAAGCGCCCGCGCCGATGCCGCGATCCGCAAGGAAGGAGGGCAGGATGGTCACGCCCATGTTTTGCACGGCGAAATGATAAACGGCGTCGATGCTGTCGACCTCGATCTGCGCATTGCCGATGACCCTCTCGACCTCCCCCGATGCGGAGGTCATCTCGGTCGTGTCCGACCGCTGCTGGTACCGGATCCAATCCCAGGTTTCGAGATCCGAGGGCCGGGCGGGCGTCCGCCGCTGCTCGGCATAGGCCGTGCCGGCGACCAAAACGCGCCGGCCCTCGGCCAGTTTCCGCGACATCATGGCGCTGGCGTCCAGCCAACCGACGCGCACGTTCAGGTCAAAACCATCCTCGACCAGACCCAACGGATGATCGCTGTAGGCAATTGAAAACGCCACATTGGGGTGACGGCGCACGAACTCGGCCACTGCGGTCGACAGCGGCCCGGCGGCCAAAAAAGACGGCAGAGAGATTCGCAGGGCGCCAACCGGGTCGACCGACAGCGCGTTCAGGTCGTTCAGGCCAGCCTCGGCGCTGCGCAGCATCTCAACCACGCGGGCATAGAAAATGCGCCCCTCATTGGTCAGCGCCACGCGGCGGGTCGTCCGGTAAAGGAGCGTGGTGCCAAGATATGTCTCCAAATCGGACACCGTCTCGCTGCTCCGCGACGGCGCAAGGCCGATCACCCGCGCCGCGGCGCGAAAAGAGCCTTCGTCCACAACCCGCGCGAAGATGGCCATATGCCGAAGGTGGTCGATCATTGTTCGGACAAGGAGATGAATTTCGGTTGGCTGTCACCCTAACCCGAACACCAACTGCCCGTACAGCCCCGGGCGCCGCAAGTCCGGGCACCAGGGGCAAAAGCGCCGGCGGATCCGAAGGCTGGACCGCCGCGTGGGGGCGGAACGCCATTGTTCGACTTTGCGGAATTATATGGTCGGAAATCGCCGAATAGGCAGCCAAACCATCCGCCGATACGGTCGCCGAAGATAAGGGAGACCGCCCTGGATGCAAAGCTCGGCCCAGTTCGAAACCACACAGGCGCGCCGCTTTTTGGAGGCGCTCTGCATGCATTTCGGGGAAAAAGTCGAGGCGCGCTGCAGCGCCAGCAAAGGGTGGGTCCGGTTTCCCTTCGGCCGCTGCGACATGCGCGCGCGGTCCGACCGGCTAGAGATGGTGGCCTCGGCCGAAAACGCCGACGCGCTCGACCAAATCGAGCAGATCGTGACCAGCCATCTTGAGCGCTACGCCTTCCGCGAAAACCCGCGGCTGAACTGGCAAAGCGTTGCCGCCCCCCAAGCCACAGAAACAGGAGACTGAAATGCACTTTCGCGCCGCGATCCTTGCAGGATGTGTTGCAACCCTCGTCCCCGCTTTGGGCATGGCCGACAGCGCCGAGACAAAGGCCTTCGTTCTGGAAGCGCTTCAAAACACGCTTTTGGCCGGCGATGTCGATGCCGTCGATCGCTACTTTGCCGAGGACTACATCCAACACAATCCGATGTTCGCCGATGGTGTCGAAGGCCAGAAAGCCGTGGTTGGTTTTCTGTCAGCGACCGAAGGGTTTAAGGCCGAGTATGTGCGCGTGATCGCCGATGACGACATCGTTGCGATCCACGCGCGCTATGAGGGGTTCGGACCGACGGCCACCATCGGGTTCGACGTCTTCCGCGTCGAGGACGGTAAGATCGCCGAGCATTGGGACAACCTGATCGCGGAAACGCCGCCAAACCCATCGGGCCATACACAGATCGACGGCGCGACCGAGATCACCGATCTCGACAAGACCGAGGCCAACAAGGCGACGGTCACGGACTTCATCACCCGGTCTTTGATCAATCAAGAAGACATCGACATCACCCAATACATCAGCCCCGTCACCTACATCCAGCACAACCCCATGGTGGCGGACGGGCTGGAAGGGTTCGGCGCCTTCATGGCCGAGATGGCCGCTCAGGGCATGACCATGGAGTACTCGGTTTTGCACCGGGTCATCGGCGAGGGCAACTTCGTGTTGACGATGTCGGAGGGGACGCTCGGCGGGCAGCCGCAGGCTTTCTACGACCTCTTCCGGCTCGATGACGGTCTGATCGTCGAGCATTGGGACGTCATTGCGCCGATGCCGGGCCCTGACGCCCCCCACAACGGTTCGGGAAAATTCTGATCACCAAAACGGCCGCGGCATTCCGCCAGGCCAGCCCAAGGAGGGGCCCATGCACCGCAGAACAGTTTTGACAACCACCCTTGCCGGCACGCTTGCCGCAATTCTTGGCCAACACGCAGGAGCACAGACCATGGACGCGACTTCCCAAGCCTCTTTTGACACCGTTATGGCCTTTATGGCCGCCATGAACGAAGGCCCCGACGCGATGTCGCCCTTGATGGCCGACGATATGGTTTGGCACAACGAAGGCGACACAACGCTGCCCTGGATCGGTGAGACCAAGGGCAAGGACGCGATCTTTGAGTTTCTGGGCGTCTTCGGCGCCAACCTGCAAACCACCAAATGGGAAACGGCCGATGCCTTTGCCTCTGGCGACACGGTTGCGGTCTTTGGTGTCATGAACGGCGTCACGCCGCACTCTGGCAAGGAAATCGGCGATTTCTCCTTCGCGCTGCGGGCAAAGGTGCGCGACGGACAGGTTGTGCTGTGGCACTGGTTCGAGGACAGCTTTGCGGTCAGCCAGGCCTATCACGGCCGCAGCTAGACCCGGCGCTTAAAGCCATGGCGCGCCGCCACCCCGGTTGCGGCCCGCCAAATCGCCCCATCCCCCGTTTTTTCGAACCCACATGAAAGGGTGAACCTATGTTCACACGTCAAAAAGCCTTGCCCGCCGCGCTGCTGTCCGGCCTGGCTTTCGCGGCACTCTCTGCCGTTTCCGCAACCGCCGACACGGCCACGACCGTCAGCCAAGCCGTCAACTTCTTTGAAAACAGCCAGGCCACCGGCGGCAATCCGATGACCGTCGATGCCAAAGGCCCGGTCACGATCGGCGACGATGTCGAGTTGCCGAATTTCGCCTTCGCGGTCTACGACGTCGACTTCACCGACAGCAGTGTGACCATGACGCTGGTGGCAGAGTTGGAGAAGCTGCAGATCACGTTGTATGACGACACGACCTTCGACCGCTACTATTTCGCGTTCGACCACGCCGTATCCGCGGCCACGCTGTCGGACGCGACCGATGAGAACTTTAGCGCAACGGTCGAGGTTTTGGCGCCCGGCACCACGGTCACATCCGCCGGCGCCTTCGTCGACGGCCTTGCGACCGATTTTACCTTCGAGAATGGCGGTATCCTGGTCACAATCGGCGCCGGCACGGACCTTGCCAAGGTCACAGAAAACGGCGGGTCGCTGACCGTCGATTTTTAGGGCCTTTCCCTTGCCGATCTGCCGCCCCAGACCTTGCGCTCAAAATCGGCAGTCGCCGGTCTTGAGCGCATGTTCAATGCCTTGCGCCGGCGGGGAGGTGGGGGGCTGACATCGCGCGGCCCAAGCGGCGCGCGTGCGCAGGGCCAAACCAAGCGACCGCGGGATCATTGGGTGCCGGGGGCAAGCGCCTCTGCCGCAAGATGCTCAAAGAGCCGCGCGACAGCCTCGGCCCCCGGGTCACCGTGCCCGATCAGTTGG
>CALCPC010000526.1 GCA_937900975.1 uncultured Paracoccaceae bacterium | reverse complement strand
TCTCCCCTTTGTCTCTGGGGGGTCCCGCGGCCATTCCAATATCCCCTTGGTTTCTGGGTTAAATTTTAATGTGCAGCCTGCCGCGCGGCGCCGATGCGGTCGACCAGACTGCCCCCGTAAAGAAGGCCGGCCAGTCCGCCGCCGGTATAGACCGGGATCAGTGCGGTAAAGGCCGCAAGCGACCAGCCTTTGATCCCCGTCAGATGCACCTGCTGAAAAAAGAAGGCCGTCGCGAAAATGGGGAGGGAGAGCAGCCCCGGGATCAGCATCCAAAACAGCCAATGCCGCAGCGCCATCGCCCGCGTCCAGACGCGCCCGTCGCTGCCCAGGCTTTCCACATCCATGCTTTCGCCCTTTGGTGCCCGCTCTGACCGCAAAAGCCAGGCGAAAACCGGTATAAGCAAAAGCAGGAGAACCGCCGCCACATCCCAGCTGGCCCGCCAACCGATGGCGCCCGCCAGGGCGACGAAGGTGAAGGGCAGCAGCGCCTCGCCCGCGCTGAACCCCATGGCCGTGATGCTCAGCGCCCGGCCGCGCCGCGCCGCGAACCACCGGACGGTGGCCACAACGGACAGGTGCGACATCAGCCCTTGGCCGCAAAAGCGCAGGCTGAAAATGAGGATCGGGAGCAACCAGACTGACGACACCCGCGCCATCAGAAAGGCGGTCACGGCAAAAACCGCGAGGACGATGAGCGTAACGGGCCGGATCCGAAAGCGATCCACCAAGCCGCCGACAAGCAGCATGACGACCGCCGAGGCCAACGTCCCCAAGGCATAAAGCGTGCCCCAAGCGCCGTGGCTAAGCGCGAAGGTTTCCCGCAAATGGCCGGCGTAAAGCGCAATGAAATAGGTCTGTCCGAAGGAGGAGCCGAATGTCAAAAGCCCGCCAGCGGCCAGCCAGCGGGCGTTTTGGCGCAAAAACGCGAAGCGCACGGGCTTACTGGAGTGGGATGCCGTTCGCGGTGATCCCGCCATCCTTGAATTCGATGGCTGAGGTAAAGGTGTCCGGCGCGTCGCCGCGCTGGGCGAAAATCATCATCATGCCCATCATCGGTGCGATCTCTTCCGGTGGGATCAGGCCAAGCTCACCCACAAGGGTGGCCAGCGTCTGAACACCCGTCGCAGTGATGTCGATCTGGCCCTCGGGCACTGGAAAGGGGCCTTGGTAGATCATCGAAAGCGCGCCCAACGCCTCGACCATCGCGCCGCCGGCGGAAAGGAAGACGCGATTAATATCCAAGCTGTCGATGGTGCCGAGCATCAGCGGCGTCGGCACATCGCCAACCCCATCGCCATCCAGCGCCTCGACCAGCGGCAAATCGATGTCGACACGGGCGTTAAGATCGATGTCGAGCGTTGCGGGATCGCGGGGGATCCGCGCCTCGGGATCGATAAGGGACCAAAGCGCGTCATCGACGGCAAGATCGGTAAGCTGAATTTGGGCGACGACCGGCGCCGGGCCTTCGGTCGGGCGCACGGGCATTTGCACATCGAAAACCATCGCCTCAAGCGACACGGCAAAGGGCGGCAGCGGCACGGCGCTGGGGTCGAAGGCAAAGTTCATCGCAAAGGGTTCGGTGTTGGCGCGATAGAGGAAAACCCCATCCAAGAGCGAGATTTCAGCCGAGCCACCGGCGGCGGTGCCGGCCATCCTGGTCAGCGAGCCCTCCATCATCATGGACATATCCATCTCGGCCGCGCCTTGCTCAACGGTTACGCGGAACGTGCCGTTTTGGTCGATAAAGGCCTTAACCTCCTCCTCCTCTGTGGGCAGGTTTTCGCCGGTAAACGCGACTTTGTAGTCTTCGTAGAAAAGACGGGTGGCGACATCGTTGCCGAATTGCGGATCGGCGATTTCATAGTCGGCAAGGATGCTGGCGAGGTTCAAACGCCCCTCGGCACTGCGGGTCAGCATGCTGCCCTGAAACGCAACGTCGAGCCCGGTGATGTCGATGTCCAGCGCCTTGATCACGGGATGCGCGGCGTCGCCGCCATCCACGGTTATCGCATCGGCGATCAGTGTCACATTCGGCGCCCCGGCGACGGCCTGCATCCAATTGGAGGTGAGGCGCAGGCCCTCAGCCGCAACCTGCACCTCAAGCGGCGGTTCAACCCGCGGGTCGATGATCGACACGGCGCTGGTTGTCATCGTGAAACCGCCCGGGGTGGCGCCCACAGGCTCAAACACCACTTCGGGCGCTGTGACGATGACGTCATCCTCCCCCTCGGGCGCAAATCGAAGGTCCCGCAGGATCACCCCGCCATCGGCCGTCACCTCCCGCGTGCCTACGGTCAACCCAGCGCCGCCACTGCTCATCAAATCGAGCCCCATGGTAATCGTGTCGGCAAGCGATTGTGCCGAGACGGGGCCAGAAAGGCTGGTGATAAGGGCCGTCGTGATCAGAAATCGTTTCATCGGGCAGGTCTTTCGTTGCGGGGCCTCTGCACCGTCTACCACAGGCGGGCCGTGGTCAGTAGGGCGCTTTGGATCCAAGGGGTGGGAAATCTCTCATCGGCGCTAGATGGCGCTGTCAGAGCTAGATGGCGCGGTCAGAGAACGTAGCGGCTGACATCGGTGGAGCGGGCGAGCGCGCCGACATGGCTGTCGACATAGGCCGCATCGATGGTGACAGCCTCACCCGCGCGGTCGGGGGCGGCAAAGCTTAGCTCCTCAAAAACCCGCTCTAGGATGGTGTGCAGCCGTCGGGCGCCGATATTCTCGACCGAAGCGTTCACCTCTGCCGCGATCCGGGCGAGGGCCGCGATACCGTCATCGGCAAAACTGACGGTGACGCCCTCGGTTGCCATCAGCGCGGCGTATTGACGGGTCAGCGCGTTGTCCGTTTCAGTCAGGATGGCCACGAAATCGGCCTCGGTCAGGGCCTTAAGCTCAACGCGGATGGGCAGCCGGCCCTGGAGTTCCGGCAAAAGGTCCGAGGGTTTGGCGATGTGGAACGCGCCCGAGGCGATAAAGAGGATATGATCGGTTTTGACGGGGCCGTGTTTGGTCGACACGGTCGTGCCCTCGATCAACGGCAGAAGATCGCGCTGCACGCCCTCCCGGCTGACATCGGCGCCGCGGGTGTCGGCGCGGGCGCAGACCTTGTCGATCTCATCAAGAAAGACGATGCCGTCGCTTTCCACCGCTTGGATCGCCTCACGCGTCACGGTTTCTTGCTCGACAAGTTTGTCGGCCTCCTCCGCGACGAGAAGGTCGTAACTGTCGGCGACGCGCAGTTTGCGCCGCACCGTGCGGCCGCCGAATGCCTTGCCAAAGATATCGCCAAGGTTCATCGCGCCCATGGACTGGCCCGGCTGGCCCGGGATTTCCATTGTCGGGATAGGGTTGGAGGTGTCGGCGACCTCAAGCTCGCTCTCCTTGTCGTCGAGCAGCCCCTC
>CALCPC010000525.1 GCA_937900975.1 uncultured Paracoccaceae bacterium | reverse complement strand
ATCGCCAAACATCTCTAGAACCAGATGCACCCGTTTTTCGTCGCAATCGATCACCTGGCCGCGGATTTCGTACCCCGCGCCCGCACGCAATTCGTCCAGATAGCTGACCCGCATATCCAGCGTGTAGGGCCCCTGCTCTGCCGCTTTGACAAAACGCTCGCCGATGCCAAGTTCCGCCTCCAGCACCGCGTCGGTCGCCTGGTCGAACGCCATCACATAATAGGCGACGTTCATATGCCCGTTATAGTCGATCCAATCCGCCGGCACGGTCTTGCGGCTTAGCCTGAGGGGGGCGTCATAGGGGCCATCGTGGCCGTTGGCGGCAAGCTCGGACATTCCGGCCTTTCCTTTGCACCCCGGGCAGGCAACAAATGGTTGGGGAGGATTTGGCATGACCATAGAAACCGCGATCGAACGCCTGCGCAAGACGCTCGGCCCCGCAATCGACACGAGTGACGCGAACCGGCGCCTTCACGGGCAAAACGAAAGCTATTTCCCCGAGATCCTGCCCAACGGCGTCGCCTCGCCGGCCAGCACGGCGGAGGTGGCCGAGATTGTGCGGATATGCGCCGATGAGGCGTGTCCGATTGTGCCCTGGGGCACCGGCACGTCGCTGGAGGGCAACGCGCTGGCGGTGCGGGGCGGGCTGACGCTGGATCTGTCGCGGATGAACAAGGTGTTGGAGGTGGTGCCCGACGACATGATCGCGGTGGTCCAACCCGGCGTCACGCGCGAGGCTTTGAACACAGAACTTCGGGCGACCGGTCTGTTCTTTCCCGTCGACCCCGGCGCAAACGCCTCTCTTGGCGGGATGGCCGCGACGCGCGCCTCGGGCACGACGGCGGTGCGCTACGGCACGATGCGCGAAAACGTTCTGGCGCTTGAGGCCGTGCTCGCCGATGGGCGCATCGTGCGGACGGGCAGCCGCGCGCCGAAATCGGCCGCTGGTTACGATCTGACCAAGCTTCTGGTCGGCTCTGAGGGCACGCTTGGCATTCTGACCGAATTGACGCTGCGCCTGCGGGGGCAGCCAGAGGCGATCTCAGCCGCCCGCGCGCCCTTTCCCACGGTGGGCGCGGCGGTCGATGCCGTCATTCAGATCATCCAAATGGGCATCGCCGTCGCCCGGATCGAGCTGGTGGACCGCGTCGCCATCGACGCCTTCAACCGCCATTTCAAGACCGATATGCCCTTGCGGCCGCATCTTTTTCTGGAATTCCAGGGCAGCCCCGCCGGCGTGGCCGAGCAGGCCGAGACCGTGCGCGAAATCAGCGCAGAACATGGCGCCGCGGCGTTTGACTGGGCAACGGATGCCGAGGAGCGCCGGGCGCTGTGGAAAATGCGCCACAACGGCTTTTACGCGATGAAGGCGCTGTTCCCGGGTTGGGGGGCGGTGACAACGGATGTCTGCGTCCCGATCTCGCGCCTGGCCGAGGCGTTGGCAACAGCGGAACAAGACATCCTTGCCAGCGGCCTGGTCGGCCCGATCGTCGGCCATGTCGGCGACGGCAACTACCATGCGGCGCTGATGGTCGAGCCCGGCAACGAAACGCAGCTTGCCACCGCCAAAGCCGTGGCCGCGCGGATGGCGGAAAAGGCCATTGCGCTTGGCGGAACGGTCACGGGCGAGCACGGGATCGGCATGGGTAAGATGGCCTATATGGCGGCAGAGCACGGACCCGGATGGCAGGTGATGGCAGAGCTTAAGCGCGCGCTCGACCCCGGCAACATCCTTAATCCCGGCAAGGTGGTCGACCTGAACTAAACCTGTCCGTCACGCGGATGGTGCAGGGCATCGCCCGCCATCCTGTCCGGTTGGGCGGCGGACAGAGCGCGGCGCTGGTGCAACCTCACATCTGTGTGTGTTGCGGGTGTGCCGCGTGTCCGATACCGTGCCCCATCAAGCCCAAAAGCAGCATTTGAGAGCAGTCCCATGACCAAAACACGGCGCGAAACACTCCGTCTTGGCCTTGCCGCCGGCGCTGGACTTGTCGCCTCCCCCCTCGCGGCGCAGGACGCGTCGGTTGAGCGTTTGGCACGGCGCGTGTCCGGTTTGACGATTGCCCGTTGGGAAGACCATTTCGAGACGCTGAAAAACGGTGCGATCCTGTGCGACACCGACGCACGGGTGGTGTATTATTGGTCCGAAGATCGGCAGGTAGAGCGGGTCTACCCAAGCTCTGTTCCCTTGACCGATGAATTGACGCGCCGTGGGCGGACCGAGGTGACGCTAAAGCGGAATGCACCGGAATGGCGGCCGACCCCGGCGATGCTAAAGCGCAACCCCGACTTGCCGACTTATGTGGGACCGGGGCCGCAAAACCCGCTCGGCACCCGTGCGCTGAACTTGTCCTGGCAGTATTACCGGATCCACGGCACCAACGATGTGCGCAAGATCGGGCGGCGGTCGTCTAATGGCTGCATTGGCTTGTTCAATGAGCATATTGAGGAACTTTTTGAGATGGCCACCGTCGGCACACAGGTGGTCCTTCTCTGACGTCTCTAGTCAGCGCCGCCGCAGCCCTCCGCGCTTTACAAAAGAAACCGCACCCGGCACCTTCGGCCGGTAACGAGCAGCCGTGAGTAAGGCACGGCCCACCCCGCCGAGGTTTTGGAGCACCGGGGCTGCGAGGGGGAAGACCGGCGACAGCAAAGGGCTCTGACATCCTCGCCCGCTAGCGCAGCCATCGCGCCCCCACGAACGAAGTGTCTTGCGCAGAAGCAGGTCGGCGACGGGGCCAAAGCGTTTCGTCGAAAATCTGGACCCCGTAACGCTGACTGAAGTCATGGATTTGAACGCGGTATGGGGTTCCTGATGTCTGCTGTGTTTCACGAAACGCTGTCGGAAAGCGCTAGCACGCGCTGCCTCTGCGGAGGCTAGAGCAACCCCGTTCACATTGGATCAGACATCGCGGCCTCACGATCAGTATCCTGATGATCCTGAACGCGTTTTCTGATGAAGGCTGACCTGCTTTGAACGGAAAATGCACTCGGATTTGGCCCGCTCCCTCAACCCCGACGCGCCTGGCGCAGGGTCCGTTTCAGCTTTTTGGGCCGAAACATTCCCAGACCCATAGCGCTTCCTGAGAAACCTGAGACGTCCCTTATGCAGCGCGTTGAAATCTTTGATTTCAGACAACGCCATGCGATCGGGGTTTTTCCCGAAACGCGCTAAAGGCGGAGTGGCTCTTGAACGGGGGGGCCAGGGCGGGTTTCGAGCAGCGCTTCGGCCGCGGCACGGGCAGCTTTGGTGATGACCTCGCCCGCCAGCATCCGCGCGATTTCGTCGACACGCTCCTCGGCCAAAAGCGCCGCGACATGGGTGGTGGCCAGGCCGTTCTCAAGCGTTTTCGACACCCGGAAATGATGGCTGCCAAGGGCCGCGACCTGCGGCGAATGCGTGACCACCAACACTTGCGCCGCTTCTGCGATCCCGGCAAGCCGGCGCCCGACAGCATCGGCAGTGGCGCCGCCGACGCCGCGGTCGATCTCATCGAAAATCATCGTCAGCCCCGCCTGCCGCTCACTTAAACAGACCTTGAGCGCGAGGAGAAACCGCGACAATTCCCCGCCAGAGGCGATGCGATCCAGCGGCCCCTCTGGCGCCCCGGGGCTGGTCGCCACGGTAAAGGTAACGGTGTCGGCGCCCGTTGGCCCCGGTGCCGCCGGCGCAACCGCAGTTCGAAACCGCGCCCGCTCCATCCGCAGTGGCGCCAGTTCTGCGGCCATCGCGGCGTCAAGCCGGGACGCCGCCGCCTCGCGCGCTGTTGTCACCGCCGCAGCCGCCGCCTCATCGGCCGTCTCGGCCGCCGCGCCGGCCGCGGCCAGCGCTTTTAGATCGTCCGCCCCAGCCTCGATCCGCAAAACCCGCTCAGACAGATCGGCGGCCAGCGCCGGCAGCGCCTCGGGCGCAACATTGTGCTTGCGCGCCAGCGCCCGAAGCGCAAAAAGACGCTCCTCCACGGTCTCAAGCTCAAAGGCGTCATAGCGCAGCGTGCCGGTGAACCCGTTCAGCGCGGCCTCCGCCTCGCCCAACTCAACCAGCGCGCGGGACAGCGCGGCGATCGCCGGATCCAGCCCCCCGTCCGTCTGGTCGGCCACCCCCTCCAACCAGCGCAGCGCGTCGCTTAGCTGACCCTCGGCCCCGTCACGGCCCATGGCCTGGGCCGCGCGGTCCAAATCCTCCCCGATCCGCGCCGCCGCATGCCTCCGGCGCCGGCGAGCGTCCAGCTCGGACTCCACCCCCGGGTCAGGCGCCAGCTTGGCAAGATCCATGGCCGCGTGTTCCAGGTAATCCGCGTCGCGCGCCGCGGCCTCGATCTCGGCCGCGCGGGTGGCTTCCGCGTGTTTTGCGGCGCGCAGCGCACCCCAGGCCGCACGCACGCGGGAAAGCTCCCCCCCCGTTCCGCCGAACGCATCCAGGATGTCACGGTGGCCCTTTGGGTCCAGCAATCCGCGGTCGTCCTGCTGGCCGTGAAGCTCCACCAACGTGGCCGAGAGCGCGCGCAAACCCTCGCCCGCGGCGCGGCGGTCGTTTACAACGCCGCGCTTGCGGCCATCGCGCGCGTTGATCCGGCGCAAGATGAGCTGGTCGTCGATGGGCAGCCCCGCCTCGGCCAGGACGCCCCGGGCCGGGTGATCGTCGGCCAGATCGAAGACCGCGCTGACCTCTCCCTCGGTCGCACCGGCCCGCACCAGATCGGCCCGCCCGCGCCAACCCAGCACAAAGCCAAGCGCGTCCAGAAGGATGGATTTTCCCGCGCCCGTCTCCCCCGTTAGGACATTGAGGCCAGGGGCAAAATCGAGATCGAGCGCCTCGATCAACAACAGGTTGCGGACCGACAAGTCACGCAACATGACCCACCCCTCGTCCGATCATCCGGCGCAGCAGCCCGCCCGCCCCAGCGCGCCTTGTCCCGGCGGGCGGTTTGCAAAAGGTCGCCGGGCATCCGTTCCGCGAAACCGCACCCAAGGACCCGGGGCGACGCGGCACCGCCCTCGGACGGCCAGCCGCGCCGCCCCCGGTCCCACCAGGCCCGGACGCTGCTCCCTGTCCCTTCCGCGGCGACCGTGCGGGGCGAAGGCCCGCGCCCAGCAGCCGGGCCCAAGGCTTTGGCGCCCCGGGCAGGCCGGGTTCGGGCGGCACAGCGCGGCTTGCTACACGTTCTGGAATCCCATGGTGATGCCTTGCTGGACACGCCCGGTTTCCCACACGCAGCGCCCGGGTGCCTGGCGGCGCCACAGGGTCGCCGGGCCGCAACGCCCTTCGCGCCCAACAAGATCCGATTGAGACGGCTCGGCGCGCCAAACCCACGCCGCCCCCCAGCGCCGTCTCGGACGCCGCTGCGGGCAGGAAGGTCAGAGCCACTTGCCCTGGAGCACCTGACGGTAGATGCGGGTCAGCCAGCCTTGGCCACGCTCCTCCGCCTCTAGCCCGGCATTGGTCAACAGCGCGAAGCTGTCCTCATACCAAACCGACCCCTGATAGTTAAAGCCAAGGATCGCGCCGGCGGTCTGGGCCTCGTCCGTCAGGCCGAGCGACAGGTAACACTCAATCAGCCGATGCAGCGCCTCGGGCGTGTGTTGGGTTGTCTGAAAATCCTCAACGACCACGCGAAACCGGTTTATCGCCGCCGAAAAATGCCCTTTTTTCAGATAGTAGCGGCCAACCTCCATCTCTTTGCCCGCAAGATGGTCTAGTGCGAGGTCAAACTTC
>CALCPC010000524.1 GCA_937900975.1 uncultured Paracoccaceae bacterium | reverse complement strand
AGGTGGCGACCGGTGCCAGCTCGGGCGCGGTCGGGACATTTGCCAATGTCGACCCAAGGGTCGAGGCGCATGTTTGCGAGAAACTCGGCCTCGTGCCAGAGCCTGTCTCGACCCAAGTGATCCCCCGCGACCGGCATGCGATGTTTTTCGCAACCCTCGGCGTGATCGCATCGTCGGTGGAGCGCATCGCGACGGAGATCCGACACCTGCAGCGGACCGAGGTGCTGGAGGTTGAGGAGTATTTCTCCCCCGGCCAAAAAGGCTCTTCCGCGATGCCGCACAAGCGCAACCCGGTTTTGACCGAAAACCTGACCGGCCTTGCCCGGCTGGTGCGGATGGCCGTCGTGCCGGCGATGGAGAATGTGGCACTTTGGCATGACCGCGACATCTCCCATTCGAGCGTTGAGCGCAATATCGGCCCTGACGCGACCGTCACGCTCGATTTCGCGCTCGCGCGGCTGACCGGCGTGATCGCAAAGCTTGTCGTCTACCCTGAAACGATGCGCGCGAACGTCGACCGTCTGCGCGGGCTTGTCCACTCACAACGCGTGCTTTTGGCGCTGACCCAGCAAGGGATCAGCCGGGAGGAGGCGTATCGGCTGGTCCAACGCAACGCCATGACGGTGTGGGAGGATGGGGCGGATTTCTTGGCCGCGCTCACCGGCGATGCGGAGGTGACGGCGGTTCTGGCGCCCGAAAAGATTGCGGCGCTTTTCGACCTCGATGTCCACCGCGCCCAGGTCGATACGATTTTCCTGCGGGTTTTCGGGGCGGAGGCCTAAGCCCGCGATCGCGATCAAAACCGCCCCGGCCAACAGCGCCGGCAAGAAATAGTACAGCCCCCGAAACGCAATCAGCGCGGCCAGGATCTGGGCATCGCCGCCCGTCAGACAGGACAGACAAACCAGTTCAAACACGCCGATGCCAAAAGGCGCGTTTGACAGCAACGACAGCGCCAGTGCCGCGGCGTAGATCGGGACAAAGCTGAGCAGGCCGACGCCGCCGCCCTCTGGCAGCAAAAGCCACAGGGCCGCCGCGGCTGGCAGAATGTCGACAAGCGCAAGCGCCGCGAGGCGAAACAACGCCCGTCCCCGCGTCCGGTCGACCCGTGCAATAGCGACGCCCGCGATGACGGTTGCGCTGAGAATAAGCGCCCCAACCCGTTCCAACACCCCCGCCGATGTGCCAAGCAGTGGCGCCAAACCGCTGCCATCCCACCAAAGACTGGCCGCAAGAACGCCGGCAAGCGCCGCGACAAACCCCAGTGTCAGCGCGCCCGAGAGCAACCCGGCGATCCCGGGGCCAAGGCCATAGGGCCGGTAGAGGCGCCAGCGGATGGCGCCCCCGGTCAGCATCGCGCAGCCCAGCGTCTGACCGATGGCCGAGGCCGCGAACCCTGCCGCCAAGCTCCGCCGCCAAGGCACCCGCCGCCCGGCCGCCGCGAGGGCAACACCGTCATAGGCTGCCATCGCGGCGTAGCTGAGCGCGGTCAGCAGCGCGACCGCGAGCACCGTTTCCGCCGGCAGCCGGGTGAGCGCGGCGCCAACCGCGCCCCAGTCTATCGCCTGAAGACGCGGCGCCAAAAGCGCTCCCGCCCCCCCGCACAGCGCTGCCAGCACCCCACCCCGCAACACCACCCTGCCAACAGCCGGACCCGCCATCACGCAACCTCACACACCCCACCCGCAGGTGTAGCGGTTAGACCTTTACGACTGGTGAAGGCGGCTCAACCCGATTTACGATTTCGGCGGCATCGGTCCGAGCAATAGCGCACGTCCTGCCAGACCTTCGCCCATTTCCGGCGCCAGGTGAACGGCCGCCCGCAAGTGGCGCAGATCTTCTGCGGCAGGTCGCCTTTGCGCCGCATGGTCTAGAACTGAAACTCTGATTGCGCGCTTTCCGCCTTGCGCCGCGGCCGGCGGTCGTTGCGCCCCTTGCGGGAGGCGTGGCGCCGGATCACGTCCTCTTGTGCCGCGCGAAAGCCATCCTGACGGCGCACGGCATAGATCTTTTCCCGTGCGGCGCGCGTGGCCTTGGCGTGATCCACAATCGGGTCGGGATAGTCGGCCAAACCCCAGGGCGCGTGCAGCGCTTTCGGCTCCAAATGCGCCAATTCCGGCAACCAGTGGCGCAAAAAGATCCCCTCAGGATCCTGGTCCTGGCTTTGTTTCAGGGGGTTGTAAATCCGAACGGTGTTGATGCCGGTCACACCCGACTGCATCTGAAGCTGACTGAAATGGATCCCGGGTTCGTAATCGGTGAAAAGCGCGGCCAACGTGGGCCCGAAGGCGCGCCAGTCAAGCCACAGGTGATAGGCGGCGAAACTCGTCACCATCGCGCGCATGCGAAAGTTCAGATATCCTGTCGCCGCCAGCGCGCGCATCGACGCGTCGATCATCGGATAGCCGGTTTGCCCCGCCCGCCACGCCGCCAGAAACGCCGCATCGCCGGGGCCCCGCAGCGTGTCATAGGCGCGGTGCATGGTCCGATGCTCAATCTCCGGCTCATCCTCCAATTTCTGCATGAAATGGCAGCGCCAGTGGAGCCGACCCAGAAAGGACGTCAGGGATCCGGTCCACCCGTCGCGCCGACCCGCTGCCCGCACCTCCGCCAGCCGGGCTTCCGAGGCTTGGCGCACCTCGCGCGTGGATAGCGTGCCCCAAGCCAGGTGCGGTGAGAGGCGCGAGCACGCGTCGAAGGCGGTCAGCGGCGAAGACATCTCGCGGCGATAATGCTGCCCCCGCGCGCCCAGAAAACTGTCCAACAGCGCCAATCCCGCCGCGCGCCCGCCGGTTTGACGCTGGGGACAAGGATCCGGGCCGACCGGCGCCGAAAGTCGCCCTTCGGGCGGTGCCGCGGCCACCAAGGCCGGGACGGTCAAGGCGGGGCGGGCCATCGCGCGCTCCCACGCGGCGGCCCAGCCGTCGCGGGTTTTCAGCCGGCGCTGAACGCCCGCGGGCTGGATCTCTGTCCACACCACACCCTTGGCCTTCGCCCAAGCCGCCACCGCGCGGTCGCGGGCAAAGCTGACGGCATCGCCCGTCTCCTCATGCGACCAAAGCGCGACACGGCCAAACCGCTGCCGCAACCGGTCCAAAATCTCAACCGGCGCGCCGGTGGCAAAGCTTAGCCCCGCGCCGGCCGCCATCAGATCCCGCTGCAGGCTGTCCAGACTTTCGGCGACGAATTCCCATTGCCGCCCAGCCATGCCCGGCTGCGCCCACCAGTCCCGATCGACGATGTAGATCGGAAAAACCGGGCCGGCCGCCGCCGCGGCGGCCAGCGCTTCG
Source organism: uncultured Paracoccaceae bacterium (assembly GCA_937900975.1). GTDB lineage: Bacteria > Pseudomonadota > Alphaproteobacteria > Rhodobacterales > Rhodobacteraceae > Algicella. The sequence continues at coordinate 2,428 of CALCPC010000524.1, read as the reverse complement.
TTATCCTCAACGCGCAAATCGCGTTTGAACCAAACAATCTGAACCGCGTGTTCCATCCCCCAGACATCGGCCAGGGGCGCGGCGTTTCAAGCGCGTTTTTTGCCGCGCCTCACACCTCGGACATGATCTGCGCTTTGGCTTCGGCCATCAGGGCCACCATCTTGGCGCGGATGTCAGCCTCGCTGGCCAAATCGCCGAGATCGCCAGCAACCTTGCGGTAGACGTCTTCGTCGCCCGCCTCCTCGAAATCAGCCTTGACGACCTCCTTGGCATAATCGGCGGCCGCATCGCCATCCTTGCCCATCAACCCGGCCGCCCAAAGGCCCAAAAGCTTGTTCCGCCGCGCCTCGGCCTTGAACTGCATCTCTGCGTCATGCGCGTATTTGTTCTCAAACGCGCGCTCCCGGTCGTCAAACTGCGCCATGTCCCTCTCCTGCATGATTATGGCCGGGCCCGCTGCCCGCCCCCGTGGTGCGAGCGTTATATAAGCAGCAAACGCGCCGACACCACCGATCCGGGCGCGATTGCCAAGAAACCCGCAATCGCGGCTCAGCCCGGGCCGTGCCGCTTGCCGATCCTCCGCACTGCACCTATAGACGACCCATTACCTCTCTCTGGCAGGAGCCCGCGATGGCGCGCCGACGCATGATATACGAAGGCAAAGCGAAGATCCTTTATGAGGGACCGGAGCCGGATACACTGATCCAGTACTTCAAGGACGACGCGACGGCCTTCAATGCCGAAAAACACGCGGTGATTGAAGGCAAGGGCGTCCTGAACAACCGCCTTTCTGAGCATTTTATGAAGGGCCTTAACGCCATTGGCGTGCCGACGCACTTTATCCGTAGGCTCAACATGCGCGAACAACTGGTTCGCATGGTTGAAATTATCCCCCTTGAAGTTGTCGTGCGCAACGTCGCCGCGGGGTCCATGTCCAAAAGGCTTGGCATCGAAGAGGGGACGGCCCTGCCCCGGCCAATTATCGAATTCTACCTCAAGGACGACGCGCTCAGCGATCCCCTGGTGACAGAGGAGCATATCATCGCCTTCGGCTGGGCCAGCCAGCAAGATGTCGACGACATGGTGGCGCTGGCGCTGCGGGTGAACGACTATGTTTCCGGCGTGATGTATGGTGTCGGCATCCAACTGATCGACTTTAAGATCGAAATCGGTCGCATTTTCGAAGGCGACTTCCAACGGTTGGTCGTGGCCGATGAGATCAGCCCAGACAGCTGCCGTCTTTGGGACATGGAAACGCGCCAAAAGCTCGACAAAGATGTCTTCCGCCACGACCTCGGCAACCTTGCCGATGCGTATACCGAGCTTGCGACCCGGCTGGGCGTGCTGCCCCGCAACGGCCAGCAGGTTTCGGGTCCCAAACTGGTGCAATGAAGGCGCGGGTCACAGTGACGCTGAAACCCGGCGTCTTGGATCCCCAAGGGGCTGCGGTGGCGCGCGCGCTTGGTGCTTTGGGGTTTGATGGGGTGGGCGATGTCCGCCAAGGCAAGCTGATCGAAATCGATCTCGCCCCCGGCCCCGACCCCGAAGGCACCGTCCGCGCGATGTGTGAGCAGCTTTTGGCCAACACCGTCATCGAAACCTACGCCATCGAAATCCTGCCGTGAGGACCGCGGTCGTTGTCTTTCCAGGCTCCAATTGCGATCGCGACATCGCCGTGGCCCTTGGCGCCGCCACGGGGCGCCCGCCCGCGATGGTCTGGCACAAGGACACGGCGCTGCCCCCCGACCTTGACCTTGTCGCGCTGCCCGGCGGGTTCTCCTTTGGCGACTATCTGCGCTGCGGCGCGATCGCGGCCCGCGCGCCGATCATGCCGGCCGTCCGCGCCTTTGCCGACCGTGGCGGCCACGTCCTGGGCATCTGCAACGGGTTTCAAATCCTGATCGAAGCCGGTCTTTTGCCCGGGGCGCTGATGCGCAACGCTGGGCTGCGCTTTGTCTGCCGCAGCCAAACCCTGACCGTTGCCACCGCCGACAGCCCGTTTACCGCGGGCTTCGCGCGGGGGGAGGCCGTTCGCATGGTCGTCGCCCATCACGACGGAAACTTCGCCGCTCCGCCGGATCTTGTGGCCGAACTCCAGGATCAGGACCGCATTGCGTTCCGCTACGACGGCAACCCAAACGGCTCGGCCAACGACATTGCGGGCGTCCTGTCGCCCAACCGCCGCTGCCTTGGCCTGATGCCCCACCCCGAGCGTGCGGCAGAGCCCGCGCATGGCGCCACCGACGGCGCCCGGCTTTTTGCAAGCTTGACCGCCGCCTTAGGCCGGGCGGCAGTATGACGCCGACCGCACCGCCCGCACTTGAGGGTCGTTCGCCGAAAGCCTAGCCTGCGGGTGTGACGCAGCCAATTGCCCCCGCCCGCGCGCCCGATGGGCGCACCCGCGCCGCCTCTCTGCGCATCCGCGTCC
>CALCPC010000523.1 GCA_937900975.1 uncultured Paracoccaceae bacterium | reverse complement strand
CGCCAGAGGACAGCTGCATCCGTGTCACCGCGGGCCGTCCCGGCGATCTTGCCCGGCTTGATGCCGCTTTGCCCGCCGCGCTTGCCGCGGCGGGTGAAAACGTGGCGGGATAAGGGGCCCGCGCTTTTGCGACGCGCCGGCGGGTCGGGTGCGGCCTTTCCCATTGGCCAGTGCGCCCCCGCCCCTAGGGGGAGCACCCCGCCGCCCCTAGAGGTCCAGCAACGCTGCGAGGGCTGAGAACTCGCCCGGCCGCAACTCATGCCCGCCCGCGTGAACATGGGTGTCGACCACCGCGCCCTGTGCGCGGAAATACGCGATCAAGGCTTCGCTTTGCGGCCAGGGGCAGATCGGATCGGCCCGGCCGGCGGTGATCAGCACGCGACGGCCCTTCAACCCCGGCGCGGGCTCTGGTGTCCAGGGGATCAGGGGATGCAACAGCGCGGCCCGGTCGAACAGTTCAGGCTTGGCAAGCAAGACGGTGGCCAAAATGTTGGCGCCGTTCGAATAGCCAAGCCCAAAGACTGGACGCTCTGGCGCGCGGGCGCGGTGGGCGGCGACAAAACCGGCCATCTTTTCAGTCGCGCGCGCAAGATCCTCCATATCATAGACACCCTCGCCCGTGCGCCGGAAAAACCGGTTCGCCCCCGCCTCCGACACGTCGCCCCGGGGCGCGACCAAACCGGCCCCGGGCGCAATCTCTGCCACCAGACCTGCAAACTGCGTCTCATCGCCGCCGGTGCCGTGAAAAGCAAAGATCAGCGGATCACCGGGCGCCCCATCGCGCCCGGCATAGGTGTAGGCATTTTCTGACATTGCCGTATCCCCTCAATCCACAATCGGTTGCAAGCGCCGCTCCAGCGTTTCGCGCAGATGCGCATGCTGCGCGGGCAGTTTTAGCGCCTCGCCCAGATGTGCCGGATCCTCGTCGCGGTCAAAGCCGGGCTCGTTTGTCGCGACCTCGAACAGGACCCCGCCGGGCGTGCGAAAGTAGATCGCCCAGAAATAGTCCCTGTCGATCACCGGCGTGACCTGATAGCCGGTGTCGGCCAGCGCCTTGCGCACCGCGATTTGCGCGGCCCGATCCTCCACAGCAAAGGCCACATGATGGACCGAGCCTGCGCCCTGATCGGCGGCCGCGGCGCTGGGATTGGCGACAAGGTCCACCGTGTCCGCCCCGTTGCCGCCCGGGATCTTGAACCGCGCCACATCGCCGGACGTGCCCTGGTTTTCGTACCCCATAAAGGTCAAAAGCTCGGCGGTGGCGGCCGGGTCGCGCAACATCAGGCGAACACCGTGAAACCCGCGGATGGCAACATCGTCGGGCACCGCGCCCCCGGTCCAGGCGGCGCGGTCTTCATGCCCGCTTTCGACCAGTGCAAACGCATCGCCGTCCGGGCCGTTGAACCGCAGCCGCGCCGCGCCAAAACTGGTGTCATCGGCAAGACCGGCTACGCCAAGCCCCTCCAACCGACCGCGCCAATAGCCAAGGCTGCCCTCGGGCACGGCGAAGTCGGTTTCGCCCACCTCTCCCACGCCCCGGCGACCGGGGAACATGTTGGGAAACGGAAAATAGGTCATGACTGAGCCCGGCGTGCCGGCGGCGTCACCATAATAAAGGTGATAGATGTCCGGCGCATCGAAGTTCACCGTTTTCTTCACGCGTCGCAGGCCGAGCGTCTTGGTGAAAAAGTCGCTGTTGGTCTGCGCGTCGGCCGCCATAGCAGTGACGTGGTGCAAACCCTTGATGTCCTGGATCATTGTGCCCTCCTTCGCGGCGATGCCGCGGGTTGATGCGCCAAGAGATGGCGAGAGATGGTCGAGGAGTGAACGGCCTTAATCTTGCATATTCTATTGCGGTAAGTGAAATAATGGCCGCATGGATGAGCTTCGCGCCCTGCGCACCTTCCTGGCCGTCGCGGACGAGCGCAGCTTTGCAGCCGCCGCCCGCCGTCTTGGCGCCACGCCCGCCGCCGCGACGCGCCAGGTCGCGGCGCTTGAGGCGGCGCTTGGCGTTCAGCTTTTCGTGCGCACGACGCGCCAGGTCTCGCTGACGGCAGCGGGCGCCGCCTATGCCGCGCGCGTGTCGCCTTTGGTCGCGGGCCTTGCCGATGCCGCGGCAGAGCTGCGCGACGAAGCCGACGCGACCGTCGGGCGCATCCGGCTGAACGCGCCGATGTCGATGGGCCAGCGGGTCCTGCCCGAGGTCCTGACGGCGTTTCAAAGCCGTTATCCCCGCCTTGCGCTTTCGGCCGTCTTGACCGACGAATTTGTCGATATTCTCGCATCGGATTGCGATCTGGCGATCC
>CALCPC010000522.1 GCA_937900975.1 uncultured Paracoccaceae bacterium | reverse complement strand
TGGCCTTTCGTGTCGGGCTCCGCGCGCTTTGGCATGGGTCGCCCGCCGGCGGGGGGCGCCCTCCCTCCCACCCCGCCCCCCGCCGGCGGGCGCCCGGGCGGGCAGGGTCAGTCACAAAGTTCGTCCAGGTAGTGGGGCAGCATGGCCCGCCAGGTGGGCCAGTCGTGATCCCATTCCGGACCCCAGGGATCGACCCGGTTCGGCACGCCCTTGGCGCCAAGAAGCCCGGCCATTTGCCAGGCCTCGGCCGGGTTCTCCCACCGCCCGCCGCCGAAGGGCATCAGCAGAAAGCGGGTGCGCAGCAGGTCCAAAAGCGGCCCTTCGAGCCCGGGAAGAAAGGCGCGGGGGGCGGCGAAGTAGAAATCTTCGTTGCCCTCAAACCCCAAGAGCCGCTCAAGATCGTAGGTCCCGCTCATCGCCAAGGCCGCGCGAAAGAGCCCGGGGTAGCGGCAGGTCATGGCGATGGCCTTGAAGGCGCCAATCGACGCACCGGCGGCGATGATCTCAAGCGGCGCGCCGCCGCAATCGCGGTGGATCAGCGGCACGACCTCCTCTGCCACGCAGGTCTGGAATGCGTTCAAAAGCCAGCAGCGATGCACGACCGCCCCCGCCCGCGCCGCCAGCGCCCGCCCCGCCAGGCTGTCCGCGGAATAGACCTTGCTCCGCCCCGCCACGGTCAGCGGCCAAAAGCTGCCGATAGCGTGCATCCGCGCGACTTCCTCGGCATCGCCGCCGGCGGTGGGGAAGAGAAGGACCGGTGTGCCGTAATGGCCCCAGCGCACCACGGTGATGTGTTGGCCCAGTCTGTCGGAATGCCAGCCGAAACGCTCAACGCTCATCCCCGCGCCGCCCGGTCAAAAGCCATTGGGATCGCCCGCGGCGCCTTCGGTGCGCCGCCAGTATTGGACCCGGCCCCAAAAGAGCTCGGTAAATTCTTCGACCTCATGGCTTGGGAAGATGGCGCGCACCTTTTGGTGGATGGCGTCGCGCATGGTGGGCGAGCCGAAGAACTCATAGGCGAGCGCATCGAGATGGCCGAGCTTTGTTTGGCAGAACTCCCGGAACTTCTCGGTCTCTAAGCGTTCATGGGCGAGCGCGGCATAGGCGGCCAGCCGGTCGGGCAGGTCGAGATCGCGGTCGGCGATGTCGTAGAAGGGCTGCCAATCCATGTTGCGGCGCATCGGCCGCCCGGTCACCGCGCAAAAAATCGACCAGCGCAGATTGGCCTTTATCAGCCAGGGGAAATGGTAATGAAGGCTGGTCACCTGGCTGTCGGGGCAGGCATTGGCGAAATCGATCGGGTGCCAGACGCCGTCTTTCAACAGCGCCTCGCAGGAGTTGAAATCCCAGCCAAAGAACGTGTTGATGGTCAGCGTCGTCTGGTTCAGCACGGTGGCGTCTTCGGGCGCTAGAAAGTCCGTGTCCATCCGATAGCGATCGTGGAGCGGGGCCGTCGGGTCATAGTTGACAGGGCGCAGTTGCGGTCCGAGGCCCACGCAGCGCACGAAGCGCTCATAAGGCAGAACCGCGGCCTGGATGTTCATCACCTCTGTGCCGGAGGCGTCATAAGCCGCCTGAAAGGCCGCGAGATCGTCGATCTTTGAGACGCCCTTCCAGCCGCCCCCGTGATAGGGCTTCATAAAGAAGGGGTAGCCCATCTTCTGCCCGATCTCCTCCAGGCTGAACATGCGCGCGTATTTGGCCAGCGTCACGTCGAGATCGTCGGTTTTCTCATAGGCTTTGGGCGGTAGCATCCAGGTTTTGGGCACTGGCAGCCCAAGCCGCATCATCGCGGCATAGGA
>CALCPC010000521.1 GCA_937900975.1 uncultured Paracoccaceae bacterium | reverse complement strand
TTCCAGCCGCGCCGCAGGCTTGATCGCGCCATGGTGCGCGCGGCATGGGCAGGGGCTGCGGATGCCGATAGCGTGGTCCTGCTGGTCGAGGCGCACCGCGGAATGACCGACGGGGTGCAGCGTATCCTTGAGACGTTGCAAGACCGGGGCGGGGGCGGCCCTGTTGTTCTTGCGCTCAACAAGATCGACCGGGTGAAACGCGACACGCTCCTTGCCCTCTCCGAAACGCTCAATGCCGCTTTCAGGTTCGAGGCGACCTTTATGATCTCGGCCGAGAAGGGGTCCGGGGTGGAGGATTTGCGGGCTTGGCTGGGCGGGCGTCTGCCAGAGGGGCCGTGGCTTTACCCCGAGGATCAGATTGCGGACCTGCCGCTGCGGATGATCGCCGCCGAGATCACCCGCGAAAAGCTGACGCTTCGGCTGCACCAGGAATTGCCCTATCAGCTGACCGTCGAGACCGAAGCATGGGAGTCGTTCGACAATGGCTCGGTGCGGGGCGATCAGGTGATCTATGTCGCGCGCTCTGGCCACAAAGGCATCGCACTGGGACCAAAGGGCAAAACGATCAAAGATATTTCGATGGCCGCGCGCGCAGATTTGGAAGCCTTTCTGGATTGCAAGGTCCATCTCTTTCTGCAGGTCAAAGTCCGGGAAAATTGGCTAAACGAAGCGGAGCGGTTCAGCGAAATGGGCCTCGATTTCCGCGATGGCGGCTAATGCAGTGGGCGCGCGCAGCGGATCAGAAAGCGCGTTCAAAACCAGCAAGGCGGTGATTTCGAAAGCGCTTTCTGATCGCCGCTTTTTCGGCTTGGGCGAAAAAGCGGCGCGGGGAGGGCCGGCCCGGATCAAAGCGGCCAGGATTGGGGTCCGGGGTTTGGATCTGGGGTGTGATGCGCAAAGGCGCAGACGATGATCGGGTCCAAACGGGACATGTCTTAGCGATGGCGCGGCTGGCATCGTCCTTCTGGGTGCGGGCCTACCTCGCACGGCTGGACGCGCGCGGCATCCCGGGCTTTGTCGTCGCGCGTGGCGATCCGGTGGCTGGCGCGGTGATTGTTAAGCTCAACACATTGGATGGCAGCGCGCAGGCCTTTCAGCGCATGCCCGGGCCCGACGGGGCACGGATCTGGAGCACGCTGATCGCCGGGTCGGAAGCGGAGGTCGATACCGCCCTACAGCGACAACGGTCCTATGATCCCGATCTTTGGGTATTGGAGATCGAGGACCGCAAAGGTCGGACGCTTTTGACCGAAGAGGGGCTTTCAGATTAGCGCCCGCATCTCCCGCAAGGCGTGTCGCGCAAGGCCGGGGGCCGCGGCCATCGCCGCCTTTGGCGGCGGCTGCGGCGTTGCCGCAGCGCTCCCGCTTGCGGGAGCATGGCCGCTTTGCGCTCCGCTGCGGCGTCAGCGCCTGCTAAGATCGGGCTGGGGTGCTGTCGGCGCGGATCCGTGTGTTGTTCGGGTCGTAGGGGCTATCGGCCACCACCTCCGCCGGCCAGAGCGCGCCAAGCATCCGCACAAAAAGCTTGGTTCCCGGATGGGCAAGATCGGGCCGGACATACCCCATCCCGATGGAGCGTCCGAAGGCCACGGAATAGCCCCCCGACGTCAACCGGCCCACCCGCGCCCCATCGGCATACACCGCTTCGCGTCCCCATGGGTCGGCATCCTCGGGCCCATCGATCAAAAGCGAGCAGCATGTCGAGCGCACCGGGCGCGCGGACATCGCGGCTTTGCCGAAACACGCCTACTCGGTGCCGACGAAGAGCGGCAGCCCGGCCGCCAACCACGTCGCGTCCCGGC
>CALCPC010000520.1 GCA_937900975.1 uncultured Paracoccaceae bacterium | reverse complement strand
AATCGTCTCAAATCCGGCCCGCGACGGGCGGCAGATCGATGCGCACCCCGATTTTCGCGTCATTTTTACCTCGAACCCCGCAGAATATGCGGGCACAAATCGGGCGCCGAATGCCCTTTACGACCGGATGATCACATTTGACCTCGGTCGACCGTCGACGGACACGGCGGCGCACATCGTCGTGGCGAAATCCGGCCTTGCAGCACGGGATGCAAAAGTGCTTGTCGCGATTTCCGACGCGCTTTTGGCGGCCAATGGGGCGCCGACGGCATCGCTGCGTCCCGCAATCATGGTCGCGCGAATTTTGGCGGCGCAGGGATTGCGGCCGAACCCCGAGGATGGGGTGTTTGTGCAGATCTGCCTCGAGGTCTCCGGCACCCATCTCGACCCGGCGGACGGGCCGGCCGGCCCGGCGCGGCGTTGACAGACACTGCGCGCCGCCTTCACCCACGCATTCCGTGGGTGGCATGACCAAGGAAAGGTTGCGTGATGCAGAAACCGCACGGCTTTACGCCCAATCGACCGTTTGCGCAAAGCCGCCGTCCGCCGCGCACCCGCACCGAAGCAGCGGTCGAGTTGGTACGGCTGGAGTTCGAAGCAGCGCGCCTCGGCCGCGATCTGGATCAGTTGGAACGCCGAAAAAAAGCCTCGTCTCAGGCCCTAACGCGCGTCGAAGGGCGTTCCGCTGCATTGTTGAGGCTGCTTGCGCCGGAGCAGTCTCCATGAGGGCTGCAGCCGATTTGAGAGGGCCCTTGGCATGACCGCGCTGGAACGTGCGGCGCCGTCCGAACCGGATCGGGTCACGTTAATTGAGGCAATGAGCATTGCGCGCCAGTCCGTCGCCCTTTTCACCGACTTTCCCATAGATGCGGTGGTGTCCTGCAAGGCGGAGGCATCCGGCTGGCGCGTTGTTGTCGATGTTGTCGAGGCACCGGCGCGGCTCGGCGACAATGATTTGCTTTTAAGTTACGCGCTGACGTTGTCCGCGACCGGCGAAGTCGAGGATTTCTCACGCCTTCGTCGGTATCACCGCGAAGACCCGGCCGGGGCGGCGCCATGACCCCCGTGGCGCGTCGTTTAAGTGCGCGGGATTTAGCGCGGATGGCATATACGCGCGCCGCCGGACGACCTTCTGGACCAGCGGCCCCTAAGCGCCGAGGCCAGACGCCGTCTCTCACCCGCTGCGCGCACGCCAGGCACCAGACTGCGCGCGCATCTAAGGCCCAAAACCAACGGTTTGGCGCCAAAGTCGCTGAAGAGGATGAAAAACACCCGCAGAAGCCTGGGCCTTGGCGCGTGTTCGCCGCGCGCGTGAAGCGGGCGCTTTGGTCTCCGCGCTCGGGCAAGGCGCACCGCTCAGCCTGCGTTCGATCTGCGAGACAGTGCGGCCGCGCTTTTCGCGCAGTTTGCACTTTGTTCGGCCCGGCAAGATCCGGCGGCCCGTTTGATGCAATCGCCGCGGTCCAAGGCGCCCCCGGTCCGCGCAGCCGGCAATCAGGGCACCGCGAAACGTTGGCGTATTCGGGTCGGGTGCGGGTCGTGCACCCTCCGACAACCCGGCGAAGTGGGCCAAGGGGGCGGCATCTCAAGTCCCGCGCAACGGTTCGCGCGCGGTGCAAACGCGGCAGGGACTTCAAAGACCATTTCGCCTTTGAAGGTGCCTTTGGTTCTGCCGCTGGTGAGTTTGAACGCTGTCTTGGGGTTTCGAAGGCTGCCGGCGTCGAGACATTCTACCCGCTTAGATCATGGCAGCGCATCCGACGATGCGGGCCAGCGAACTCACGATCAAAGCGCGAACCACCCGGTCTTGGGCGCTGGCGGCGCGCGCCGATGAGCGGAGCAGGCGTACGGGGCGGTCCATGGCAACGGCCAGGCCCGAAAAAGGCCACCCGCGCATGGGCGTTCAACGATGTGCGCGGCGGGCGGTTTCCGAGCGTTTGGATCTGTCAAAAAACGACGTCTCTTCGCAAAACAGTGGAACCCCAACCTCCAACCTGGTTTGGCCGCGCGCCCGGCGCCGTGCGAACTGGCCAGCCTTTCATCGGAGCGATCGCCGACCACCAGTCCATCCGGCAGGCCGGCCCGGTGTTTGCGCCCGCGCGCTCCGCCGACTTGGCCTTGCCACAGCCACCGCATGCCGTGAGCGCATCGTTGGCTGCAACCCCACACGCCGCGCGACCAAGACAAGGGGGCCCGCGTGAGTTTTGAGGTTCAAAGCCCTGTCCACCATGACAGCCTTGCCGACGTTTTGGAACGGATCCTCGACAAAGGCGTGGTCATCGCGGGCGACATCTCGGTGTCGCTTGTCGGCATCGAGCTTTTGTCGATCCGACGTCGGATCCTTGTGG
>CALCPC010000519.1 GCA_937900975.1 uncultured Paracoccaceae bacterium | reverse complement strand
CCCTCAACCGGCGGCGGATATCGTCGCGCGGGGTCAGCAGATCCGACAACGAGATGGCGCAGAAGTCATGGCCCAAAAGCGCGCCCGCCCGGGCCGAGGCCGCCTGCAGCGCCGACACACCCGGAACATGCACAATCTCGGCCCGACGCGCGGCGGCACTGACGCCACCCGGCCCCGCGCCGCGTGCGACCAATTCCATGACCAGCGCGCCCATCGCATAGATCCCGCCGTCGCCCGAACAGATCAAAGCCACGCGCGCGCCCTCGCCCGCCCGCTCCAACGCATAGCGGCACCGGTCTTCCTCTCCACCAAGCGGGAAGGCATGGCGCGGTTTTCCAGCCGCAAGCGGGCCGAGCAGATCGAGATAAAGCCCGTAGCCCACCAATTCGTCAGCCTCGGCCACCAGGCGGGACGCCTCGGGCGTCCGCCAGGCCGCATCCCCCGGCCCGATACCGACGACCGCCAGATGCCCGCGCCCCTGACCCGCGCGCGGGGTGGGACCGGTTGTGGCGAGCGCTGCGGTCGCTGTCGCGATCTTGGTTTTGGGAACGACCAACGCGCCCCCTGGGCCGGCGGCGGCCAAGGCCGCGCCCTCGGCCACGCCATGACAGCCGACCTCGGCAAACACCACGTCGGACGGGTTGGCAAGCCGCGGCGCCTCGGCCTCCAGCACTTTGGCGGGAAAAAACCACGCTGGAACATCAAGGTGGCGGGCCAACGCATGAACCGCCGCCTCGTCAGCCTTAAGATCCAGCGAGGCGATGGCAGCGACTTCCCCCGGCGCAAAACCATTGCCGGCGAGAACCCGCCCGGCGAGGGCAATCATGTCGTCAGCCGCAGCCCCCCGGGCACAGCCGACACCAAGGATCAGGCGTTGGCGCCGCCAGATCAGCGGCGGTAGGTCGTCCACGGTCAAAACCACCGGGCCGTCGCCGGGGACACGCTCTGCCGTCAGCGCGTCGAGCCAGGGTGCGGCGCCCGAGATCCGCGCGGGCTTTCCGGCCAGAAGTGCTGCGACGACGGCCTTGGTCTCCCCCGGCGGGTCGAGCCGCCACCCTTCGGGCGCGATGTCCAAGGCAAGACCAAGCCGCAGGTCGCCCGCGGTCGTAATCGCAGGCGTCGTCTTTGTCAGCGCCGCAATCCGGGTGGCAAGCGCGTTAGCGCCATGGTGGCCGCCGAGAAGCGGAACCACAGCACTGCCATCCTCAGCGACGGCCAGCACCGGCGGCTCCCGCCGTTTGTCGCTGAGGACCGACGCCAGGGCCCTGACAACAATTCCCGCCGCGGCAACGACGATAAGCGGCCTTCCAGCAAGAAAAACACCCCTCACATGCTCGGCCACCGCGTCGACTTCCGCAACGACCGGGCCGCTTGGCTTGCGGGCGTGCAAGTCGGCGCCAAGCGCCTCGGCCAGGCGACGGCCAAGCGCCTCCCCCCCCGGCGTAAGCGTGACGATGACGGGTGTCGCCGTCATCGGCGCACCCGGCGGTGAGACACCAGCGCGCCGGCCAGCCCGGCGATCCGACGGGCCGAGGCCCTGGGCCGAACGCCAACCAAAAGCTCATTGCCCATAAGGATCGTCCCCCGGCAAAAGGATAAGTGAGAAATAAGGCGCGGTCTCCGGCGCATCGGCCAGCGGAAGCACCCGCTCGCCGGGAAGGGTCGCGTGGGACAGGTAGACGGCCCCCGCCGCGCGACCCAGCCGCTCAACCACACGGCGAACCTTCGCAAGGTGGCGACCGACCTTCAGGATCGCCACGGCACCCGGCGTCGCAAGCCGGGCCTGCAGCACGTCTTCGGCCAAGGGCGCGGGCACGATGCGCAACTCCTCATTGCGGGCGCATAGCGGGCGGCCGGCAGCGGCGGCGGCAGCGGTCATCGATGTGACGCCTGGAACGGTTACGCAAGGATAGCGCGCAGCAAGCCGCGTATAGAGATACATAAAGGACCCGTAAAAGAACGGATCCCCCTCGCATAGCGTGACAACGTCGCGACCGTCATCGAGATGCTGCGCAATGTCGGCGGCCGCCCGGTCATAAACCGCCTGCGCTGGAAAGCGCGCGGTTTGCATGGGCACCGAGATGGCAATCTCGCGCGCCGTTGCGGGGATAAACGCCGCCGCAATCGCGCGGGCAAAGCTTTGCCCCCCCGCCGGCGCGGGATAGGCGATGACGGTCGCCGAAGTGATCAGCCGATGGGCCTTCAGCGTCAGAAGTTCGGGGTCGCCGGGGCCTAGGCCAACACCCCAAAGCGTCCCGGTCAAAGCCTTGATCCTTTTGCCGCGAAACGGCGGTGTGGGGGCCTTGGCCCGGTATGGCGCAGCCCCGGGACGCGCAGGGATTTTACGCCAGGGGGGGCGCCGGTTTTCGGCCCGATACGGCAGAGCATCCGCACACGGGCACCAAAAACGGCGCGCCGGGGACGCCGCGGCGCCCGGTCAAGCGCGCCAGCCCGGCAGCGATGCGGTCGCGCGCGGACGATGCGCGATGCGCCGGCGTCACACGCGTCGGGGCGGCGGCGGTGGTGTCTCTCACCCCGCCCCGTGCCGCAAGGCGCGTGCGATAGGGGCGCCATGGCATCCAGCCCAGGACCTTGTCGCCCGCCCATCGCGCGCCTCATGCCACAAACACCCATTGCGTCACGGTCATGAGATCGCGCCATCCGTGGTAGGGGCCGACCGGCGCCGCGCGGGCGACCGACAGCCGGCCAAGCCGGCCACCATGCTGCGCGTGGGCTGCAAGAAGCAGCGCTTCGCTTTCGAGCGTTACCGCATTGGCCACCAGACGCCCATTGGGGCGCAAAGCCGCGCGCGACGCCGCCAAGGTCGCCTCCGACAGGCCGCCGCCGATGAAAACAGCGTCGGGGCGCGGCAGATCGGTAAGGCCGTCGGGTGCACGCGCGTCCCGGATGTCGCGCCGCGCCGCGCCAAGCCGGTCGGCATTGCGCCGGGCCATTTCCCGCCGCGCGGCCAAAGGTTCAAGGCCGATCGCCTCGGCGTCCCGGGCCGCCCGCATCCACTCAATCGCGACGGACCCGGCGCCAAGGCCGATATCCCAAAGAAGCGCGCCCCGCGTCGGGCGGAGCGCTGCAAGCGTGACGGCCCGCACCTCGGCCTTTGTCATCTTGCCGTCATGCTCAAACCAATCGTCGGCAAGCCCGGCGCCCGGCATCAGGGGCTGCGCGCCCGGGCTGACCCGGCATTCGACAGCCAACGTGTGGAAATCTGGCGCGCTGGCCGACCAGCTTTCCGCCAACCCGTCGATCCGGGTTTCCGCCGGGCCGCCGAGCGCGCCGAGCACGGTCAGGCGGCTTTTGCCATAGCCCGTATCGACCAGTCTGCGCGCGATTTCGGGCGGTGTCTCGCGCCCCTCGGTCAAGATCAGAAGCCGCGCACCGGGGGCAAAGAAAGGCACGGCTTGGCCGGGATGGCGACCGTGAACGGTGAGGGTCGTAAGGTCGGCAAGGCTCCACCCCATCCGCGCGGCCGCCCATTGGAACGCCGAAAGCTGGGGGTGAAACCGGATGTCTTCCGGCGGGATCGCCTTTAAGATCCGCGCACCGACCGAATACCACAGCGGATCGCCCGTCACCAAGATCACCAGCCGGCGCCCGCGCAAGGCGCGGATGCCGTCGCTCATGGCGTCGAAGGGCGACGGCCAGGACACCCGCTCGGCCGTGACAGCCGAGGGCAATGT
>CALCPC010000518.1 GCA_937900975.1 uncultured Paracoccaceae bacterium | reverse complement strand
CCGCCTTTGCGGCGGCGCGGCACTCGTCGCTCCTACCGGAGCGCAACTGTCGTCGCTCCTATCGGAGCGCATGTGTCGTCGCTCCCACCGGAGCGCCTCGATCACCACGCTCGACCGAGCGGCGCCGAGGCGCGGCTGGGCCATTCCCCTGGGCCACCGCCGGACCCTCGCCGATCCAAAGGACCGGCGGGCCATGCTTTCGCGGGGGAGATCGCTCAGTTCGGCTGAGGATCGTAGCGGTCGAGATAGGCCTCGATCCAATCGACCCGACCGTAACCCTCTAGCAGAAGGCCAAGATAGGACCGGTTTCTGAGGCTGAGATCGTCGAGCCCCGGACGGCCGTGGAAGGCCACCAGCTTGCACAACGGCCCCGTCCGACATCCAAGGATGTAGCTGAGCGGGGGCAGCGGCGCGGTCGATTTCTTAAAGCTCTCGCACCAACCATCGGGCAGATACCGCACATCCCGACAGAGCGCCGAGATGTAGTTTTGATCGTTGTAATGGCGCGCAAACTGACCCTCGGGATCGGCCTCGAACGCCGTCCAAAGCGCAGTTTGCATCCCCGCGACAAAGACCAAGACAGACGAATTGCCAAGCCGCGTTCTGCCGAAGAGACCCGGCCACCACCGCTCATGATAGGTGGGCCAGTCGCGCACGATCCAAACCGCCTCGGGCCGGGCAAGGTCGAAGAACCCCGCCACATCGCCGACGATCGCCAGATCGACATCGATGTAAAGCACCCGCGCGCCAGGCGGAAAAAGTCCCGCCCGAAAGAGCGCAAGCTTAGGCCACATCCCCGCGGTCCATTTTTCCCGCGGCAGCGGAATGGCGGGCAAATCCACAACCCGGATCCCCGGGTCGAGCCCTGCCGCATCGTCGGTGACGCAGACAATGTCGAACGCGTCGCCGCTGGTGTCCCGCAAGGCCCGATACGCGCGGTTGAAGTCGCGCACCGGATAGCCCACGCCCCATTTGATCATCACGACGATGTCGCGGGGGCGGTCGGCTGCGGATCCAAAAGCCAAGGCCGCCTCTGCCGCCCCGGCATCGCGCGGGTCGTCCCGCGCTGTGGTGTTATCCTGCAGCGCCCCCTTATGCTCTCCTTTGTCATGCAGGGGTCTCTGCACTGTATTCTTTGCGTCCAAGTCTAAATACACTCCATCCTCAGCTTCGGCTCGTGGCTTGAGCCCCG
>CALCPC010000517.1 GCA_937900975.1 uncultured Paracoccaceae bacterium | reverse complement strand
ACACCGTTTTTCGGCCGTTATTACCCCTCTCTAAGGCACAACCGCCCAAACAAGGCAAGGGTTGGGCCCCTAGAGTGCCCGATCCGCGTCCCAAACCTTGCGTAGTTTGCTTTTCCGGCAACGGTCTTCATAGGGGTCCAACCGCTCTAGCATCACGCGAATGACGTTGCGCAAGACCTCCGCCCGCCCGGACGCGGTGTAGAACCCGCCGGTGAATTGGGACGTTTCCAGCAGA
The DNA here is from genome assembly GCA_937900975.1 of uncultured Paracoccaceae bacterium. Taxonomy (GTDB): domain Bacteria; phylum Pseudomonadota; class Alphaproteobacteria; order Rhodobacterales; family Rhodobacteraceae; genus Algicella. The sequence goes on along the minus strand of CALCPC010000517.1, from coordinate 20,723 downwards.
TATTGACGGTAGTCGCGATACGCGTCCCAATCGGGCATTTTGGGGTTGGCGAAGAACTCCGCCAGCGGCTGTTCAGAGACAAATTCCGGCTTGGCATAGACGGAACGGCCGAACGTGCGCAGCGGCATGCCCCGCCAAAGCACCTGCTGCCCCGCGGTGGAGTTGACGGTGACGGCCGTGTCGGCATGGTCCAGCATCGGCCCAAGCTTGCCACCCCGGATCATCAGCACGCGGTCGCTGATCCCGTGGCGCGCCCCTGCGGCGGCGATGATCTTCCGCAAAGGTTCGCGCCCATCCTCCAGCGGATGCGTTTTGAACACCAGGCGGTGATACCGGGGGGCGCCTTTGGCGAAGCCTTCGCAACAGATCTCGATGAACTCGCTGATGCTGGAGAAATCGCTGTGCTCGGTGAACGAACTGTCATGGGCGAGTTGAAGAAGGACAAGGTGGTAGTTGGCGCCGCTGGTTTGCAGCCGCGCCGTCTCGACCTTGCGCTCCAAACTGTGGATCGGGAACATCACCAGGCGGTTGACGTAAAGCCACCATTCCCGCCGCACGCTGATTGAGCGGTGCGGGCGATACGCACGGTATTTGCCGTTTCGAAACAGCACGAACCAATGGTAGATGGCGCCCAGCAGGACATGGTGCCAAAGCGCGCCCCATTGCGCCGGCGCGTCCGGAACGGCCTGGCGCTGGCCCGCCATCTGCCGGCGCATGTCGTCCACCGACATCTCCATCAGCGGCGAATGCCCGTTCACACCGCCATGTTCATAGGTGACCCAATAGGGGCGCAGATACCCTTCCTCAAAGCAATGCACCGTGATGCCGCGCCGCGCAGCCTCGCGACGGGCGATCTCATGGATCCCGCGCGTGTCGCCGTAAAGCACGATATCGGTGACGGGATGCTCGGACAGAAAGGCCGCCAGGAACTGGCCCCAGGTCCCTGGATCGTCGGTGAACGGGGTGAAGGCGTCGGCATGATCCCAAAAATACGCGTCGCCCGCGTTAAAGGCGATCCGATGCACCCTGGCCCCCGCTTCCCGCAGGAGCCCAGCCATGCGCGAAAAGAAGGGACCGTGGGGTCCTTGGAGGAAAAGGAAGTACTGCCCGGTCATTCTTTTTAGCCCTTCAACCCCACGCACACGAGCGCGCCATATCTACGAGCTTCGCGGCGTTGGCCGCAAGTGCCGTTTGATACAAATTGTTTCGGACTATTGCGTTAGCGCATCCGGCTCGTGTATCTGGCGGAGGTAAAGGAAGCGTGGAACAGGGTCGATGTTTACCGGAATTGTGACTGATATCGGCAGGATCTTGCTCGCAGATGCGCGCGGTGACATGCGATTTCGAATTGCCACCCGTTACGACACCGCAGGTTTAGCGCTGGGCGCGTCGGTCGCCTGCTCTGGCGTGTGTCTGACGGTGGTCGACCGGGGACAGACCGATACCCAAGGCTGGTTCGAGGTCGACGTTTCGGCCGAAACGCAGGCGGCAAGCACGGCGAACACGTGGGAAGTCGGCACCCGGCTTAATCTGGAACGGGCCTTACGGGTCGGCGATGAACTGGGCGGCCACATCGTCTCGGGCCATGTGGATGGGGTCGCGCAGGTAACGGGCGTTGCGCAAGAGGGCGACAGCACGCGCGTGACCTTCGCCGCACCAGCCGATCTGGCGCGGTTTATCGCGCCCAAAGGGTCGGTCGCGCTCGACGGCACATCGCTGACCGTCAATGCGGTGGCGGGCACGCAGTTTGGCATCAACTTTATCCCCCACACCAAAGCCAACACGACCTGGGATGCCGTCGCCGAGGGCGACCGCGTCAATCTAGAGGTGGATACGATGGCCCGCTACGTCGCGCGCTTGCGCGAAGCGGAGGGCTGACCGGGCGAGAAGGCCCGACGCGCCCTGTCCCAGCGCGTTGGGGCCAAGGCCATCGCCCCAAGGCGCGTCCGGCGCAGGCGCGCAGCCCAAGGTGGGGCCTTTGCGCGCAGTGGCACCGGGAAACGGTGCCGAACACCGGGCCGCGGCGTTCTGCCCGCCGGCCGCAATCGCCCTCGCCGCTTGCGCAAATCCGGGCGCCGCGCCCCAGCAGGTGGCGCGCAAGCCCGCGGACAAGCCTAGGGTCACCGGGCCGGCGCATGCCACAGGGCTGCTTGCGGCGTTGGGCGGTGCTGTGCCGCCCTCCCCTTTGCTCGATAGCCTTGGGGATGGGCGACCCGCTGGCCAGAGCATCGTTTTAGGGACCTGTGTCGCCCGCAGCCCGGGTGCCGCGATTGGCCCGCCCGCGGGGCGCGACGCCTTGCGGCCATGTCGCCCAGCCAACCGTCTGGCCCCTAGCGGGCCTATGCGCTATCTCGTGCACGACGGCGAAAGGCGGGACATGCGAAACGAGCACGACACCGATGCCATATCCGGCATCGAGGACATTTTAGAGGACGCGCGCAACGGGCGCATGTTCATTCTGGTCGACCATGAGGATCGCGAGAATGAGGGCGACCTTGTGATCCCCGCCCAAATGGCAACGCCCGATGCGATCAATTTTATGGCGACCCACGGGCGCGGGCTGATCTGCCTCGCGCTGCCCGGCGCTCGGCTTGACGCGCTGGGCCTGCCGTTGATGTCGGCGTCCAATTCCTCGCGCCACGAGACCGCGTTCACCGTCTCTATCGAGGCGCGAGAGGGGGTGACGACGGGAATTTCGGCGCAAGACCGCGCCCGCACGATCTCGGTCGCCATCGATACTGCGACCAGCGCGCAGGACATCGCAACGCCGGGCCACGTCTTTCCGCTGCGCGCCCGCGACGGCGGCGTTTTGGTCCGCGCAGGGCATACCGAGGCCGCGGTCGATGTGGCGCGTCTGGCCGGGCTTAACCCCTCGGGCGTGATTTGTGAGATCATGAAGGACGACGGCACCATGGCCCGGTTGCCCGACCTGGTCGCCTTTGCGCAGCGCCACGGGCTGAAAATCGGGACGATCTCGGACCTGATCGCCTATCGCCGGAAGCATGACAATCTGGTGCGCGAAAGCGCGGTCCATCATGTCACGTCTGAGTTCGGCGGCGACTGGATGCTGCGCGTCTTCACGGACCAAACCGCGGGGGCCGAACATCTGGCGCTGACCAAGGGCGATCTCAGCGGCCCCGATCCGGTGCTCGTGCGGATGCACGCGACCAACCCGTTCGACGATCTTTTGGGCCTGTCGCCCGGACGCTCAACCCAATTGCAGGACGCGATGCGCCAGATCGCGGCGGAGGGGCGCGGCGTCGTCGTCCTGCTGCGCGACATGTCGTCGAAAATGGTGCGGGACGGCGAAGCCTCGCCCCAGACGCTGCGCCAATACGGGCTGGGGGCGCAGATCCTCGGCTCTCTCGGCATTCATGAGATGATCTTGCTGACGAACTCCCCCAGCCCGCGCATTATCGGGCTCGACGGCTATGGCCTTGCGGTGCATAGCACACGGGCAATCGAGGCCACGCCGGCATGATCGGATCAACCGCCCCCCGGCGCTTGCCAAAAAAGGAACGATGACATGGCGACGGGTATGAAACCGCCCCCCCTGACACCGCCGGTCTTCGACGTGCCGACACGGGTTCTGATCGTGGTCTCCCCCTATTATCAGGACATCGCGGCGCAGCTTTTAAGCGGGGCCGAGGCCGCCTTGTCGGCGGCGCGGGCGATGTATGAGCGGGCCGAGGTGCCCGGTGCGCTGGAAATTCCCACGACCATCGCGCTGGCCGCGCGGTCCGGGGCGTTTGACGGATATGTGGCACTTGGCTGCGTGATGCGCGGCGAGACCACGCATTACGAGACTGTGTGCAATGACAGCAGCCGCGGCTTGATGCAGCTTGGCCTGGCCGGGCACTGCATCGGCAACGGCATTCTGACGGTTGAAAACCGGGACCAGGCGGCCGTCCGGGCAGACGCCACGGGCCAGAACAAGGGGGGCGGCGCAGCAGAGGCGGCGCTGCATCTGATCGCGCTGGCGCGGCGGTTCCGCCTGTCCCCGCCCGATCTGCCGCAAGAACTGCAAGACGAGATCCGGCTCGCCGGCGGGCATGGGGGATCGGCGGTTGGTTGACCGGCGCGCCAGCACCCGCGCCCGGCAGCGCCGCTCTGCCGCGCGGCTTTTCGCGACGCAGGCGCTTTTTCAGATGGAGGCCGCGGGGCTAGACCTCGACGATGTGCAAGCCGAGTTCGAGACCCACCGCATCGGCGCCGAGATCGATGGCGAAACCTATGCGGAGGCCGATATCGACCTGTTCCGCGCGCTGCTGCGGGAGGCGATCAACCGCCAGGCGCGGATCGACCAACTGACGGACCGCGCGTTGAAGGCGACCTGGCCGATCGACCGGATCGATCCAACCCTGCGCGCGTTGTTCCGCGCAGCCGGGGCGGAACTGGTCAGCCAGGACACCCCGCCGCGCGTTGCGATCACGGAATTCGTCGATGTGGCCAAAGCCTTCTTTCCCGAAGGCCGGGAGCCGAAATTCGTGAACGGCGTGCTGGATCACATGGCGCGCGAGGTTCAGCCCGACGCCTTCGCGGCGCCCAACGGCGGCGGTGCGTGACCCGGCGTCGCGCTTTCGCTTTTCCGGTTTGGGTCGCCGCACGGCCCCGTCGCCTGGCCCCCTTGGTTCTGGTTGTGTGTCTCGGCCTGGGCGCGCCGGCTGCTCTTGTCAGCCAAGAGAGCGGTCTGTCGCCATTGTCGCCGCCCCGCGATGCGGCCTATGCCCGCGCGCTTTGGTTCCAGCGCATTCAGTCGGAGATCACCTACGCAACCGGCGGGCCAGTGAGCCTGGAGGAGGGGTCGCTGCCCGATCTGCCGCCGCCCGACCGTCCGAACACCGAACTAAGGGGGCTTGAGGCGACGAGCCGGCTTTTTCTGGTGGTTTTGACCGTTGTTTTGGCGGTGCTGGCCTGGCGGCGCCGCGATGCGCTCAGGCGGCTATTTGCCCGGGGCGGCGCGCGGGCGGCCCCGACGGCTGCGGCGTCGGTGCCGGCGATTACCGCCCGCTTCTGGCGCTGAGCCGTAAGGCCGCGGCGGCGCAGAACGGGTTGCGCCTGCGCCGGGCCGAAACAGCCCGAGAGTTTCTGCGCCGCCTGCCGCCCCGCTGGAGCGGGCTGGAGCCCTTGAAAGCGCTGGCAATGACCGAAGAACTGGTCCAGTTCGGCGGCCGCCCGGTGGAAGACACGGCCTTTGAGACAGCGCTCGGCCAGGCCCGCAGCATTCTGATACCGGGGTCGGTGCGATGACCGCGCGGGGGCACAGTCTCTTTGTCCTGACGGCCGGTGTCGCGCTGCTGACCGCGGGGCTTTGGCTGTTCGCCAGCCCAACCTACCCGTTGCAACGCTCGGCCATTGGCCATGACGGGCTGGTGCGCTGGCTGGCGCGGGCGCGGGTGGACGCGATCCAGCCCTTGGGCCTGCCCATGCAAGCCGATGAGATCGCGCTGCGGATCCTGCCGCTTTACGACACCGATCTCGACCTGCCAGAGACGCCGCCCGCCACAGCCATCGAACAGGCTAAAAGCGGGACCGAGGTCGACATCCGCCGCGGTGTGGTCCGCGAAAAGATCGCGCTGGCGCCAACGCTTTTGATCGCTCCGAAATGGATGCGGGCGATGCGCCATATGGGCCTGGCCGAGGAAAGCCTCAGGGTGCCCGTCGCGGACGCAAGCCGGCCTTTCCAAAGCCTTGGGCTGATGGCGGGCACGTTCCGGCGGCAAACGCCAGGTCTGCTTGAGATCCAGCACGAGGGAGGTGCGTTCTAGATCCATGCGCCACAGCTATTCACGCCAGATCTAGCGCCCGGTTGCACAGCGCTGATCAGCGGCGCGGGCGGGCATCTTTTGGTGCGCTGCGCGCGCGACACGGGGCCGGTTTGGCTTTTGTCCGACCCCGATGCGCTGAACAATCACGGTCTGTCGCTTGGCACCAATGCCAAGGCCGCGACCCGCCTGATCGTCGAGATCGCCGAGGGCGGCACGGTCCTTCTCGACACCAGCACGACGCTTTTTCTGCGCAGCACAGCGCAGCCCGCTGAGCAGCGGGGGTGGGCGGACCTGCAGCGTTTTTTCGCTTATCCGCTGACGCTGCTGTGGTTCGGGCTTGGCTTGGTGGTGCTGTTGCTGCTCTGGCAAGGCGCGATCCGCCGGGCGCCACCCCGTGCGCTGTTCGGCGCGGGGCCCGGTGCCTCAAAGGACGTCTCGATCGCCGCGAAGGCGCAGCTTATGCACCGGACAGGCCATATCGTGCCGGTCTTTCGGGCGCATATGGAAGCGCGGCTGCGCTGGCTCGATCAAGCGTTGCATGGGAGCGCGGCGCCGGGCGAAGATCCCGTGGCGCGGATCCGCCGGCGGCTGTCGCGGGCCGACCCGGACCGGGCTGCGCGCTTTGCCAAGACGGCCCAAGCGGTGCGGGCCGCGCCAGAGGGCGCAACGGCAGCGACGTTGGAAGCCCTTGCCGCCAAATTGGAAGAAGAGACGTCACAGGTGCTTGATGAATTTGTCCGACCTTCACGCCAGCGCTGAGCGGATCCGCGCGGAAATCGCAAAAGCCGTGCTGGGCCAGGAGGAGACCGTCGATCTTCTCTTGATCGCGCTTTTCTCGCGCGGGCATTGCCTTTTGGAGGGGCCGCCGGGCACCGCGAAAACGCTGCTGGCGCAAAGCCTTGCCGCCGCCGTCGACATCGATTTTGGGCGTATCCAGTTCACCCCCGACCTGATGCCGGGCGATGTGATCGGGGTGAATATTTTCGATTTCGGCGCGTCGCGCTTTACCCTGACCAAAGGTCCGGTCTTCACCGACATTCTTCTGGCCGATGAGATCAACCGCGCGCCGCCAAAGACCCAAGCCGCGCTGTTGCAAGTGATGGCAGAGCGGGTGGCGACCATCGATGGGACCGACCATCACCTGGGGCCGGATTTCTTTGTCGTCGCCACGCAAAACCCGATTGAGCAACAGGGCACGTATCCGCTGCCAGAGGCGCAGCTCGACCGATTTTTGTTCAAGCTTTTGATCGCTTTTCCGGGCGAAGAGGCTGAGATGGAGATCCTGCGCCGCCATGCGCGCCAAGGGCTGGACCATGCCGCGCGCACCGCCGCACTGACGACAGCGGTCGGGCGCGAGGAGCTTGCCGCGGGGCGCGCCGTGATCGACGGGATCCGGCTCGACGACACGATCTTGCGCTACATCCTGGCGCTGGTTCGGGCAACGCGCGAGGATGCCGAGATCACGCATGGCGCCTCGACCCGGGCGGCGGATGCGATTGCCGGGGCCGTGCGGGCGCGCGCCGCGCTCGCCGGGCGGGATTATGCGATCCCCGACGATGTGCAAGCGCTGTTCCTGCCAGCGCTCCGCCACCGCATCGTTCTGGGGCCGACGGCCGAGATCGAGGGGCGGCGGGCGGAAGACGTGCTGGGCGACCTTTTGAACCGGATCGAGGCGCCGAAGTGATCCGGCCAAGCCGCCGATTGTTGGCGGCGACGCTGTTGCTTTTGGGGTTCAGCGCGCTGGCGATCGCCTCGGGCGCGCTGCCGGAGATTGGCCTGGCGCTTCCCTGGGCTGCGCTGCTGGCGGCGGCGGCCGTCGATGCCGCGATCAGCCCCTGGGGCCGGGACCTCCGTTTCACCCTGTCCAGCAGCGACGAGGTCTACAGTGGAGAGCGCGCGATCTTCGCCGCGCATTTGGAGGCCCCCGCGCCGTTGCCGCCCCAGATCTTGGGCTGGCTCGAACCCGATCCGGCGCTTGGCCCGGCGACGCGGTTTACGTTGACGGGATCAGGGCGCCGCGCGACGGGGCGCATCGGTGTCGCGGCGCGCCGGCGCGGTGTTTTTCGCCTGCGCCGGGTTTGGCTTGACTGGCGCTCTCGCTTTGGGTTCTGGCAGATCAGCCCGCGCGTGGCGCTGCAGACGACGCTGACGGTGGTGCCCAACATTCGGCCCGTCGCCTCCGGCAAGATCGACGTCGTCGCGCGATCAGAGCTTTACGGGATCAAAGACAACAGCCTGATCGGCGGCGGTGCAGAGTTCCACCAGATGCGCGATTTCGTGCCGGGGATGGACACCCGCTCCATCGATTGGAAGCGCTCGGCCCGCCGCCGCGACCTGGCGGTGAAGGAGATGCGGGCCGAGCGCAATCATCAGGTGATGCTGGTGCTGGATAACGGCCATCTGATGCGCGAAGAGATCGCAGATCTGCCCAAGATCGACCATGCGGTGAACGCCGCGCTTGCCACGGCCTGGGCTGCGGGGATCGGCGGCGATCTGGTCGGGCTTTACAGCTTTGACGCGACCCCGGGGCTTTACGTGCCGCCCCGGCCCGGGCGCGCGGCCTTTCCAGCGCTGCGCCGGCATATGGCAACGCTGTCCTACCGCACGGTCGCGGCCAATCCGACGCTGGCGCTGATCCATCTGCACGCGCAGCTCAAACGCCGCAGCTTGATCGTCGTATTCTCGGACTTCGCCGATACCACAACAGCGGCCCTGATGGTGGAGGCGCTAACGCTTTTGAACCGGCGCCACATCATCGTCTTTGCAACCTTTCGCGACCCCACAGTGGAAGCGCGCCTGGCCCGTCCAACGACCGACCTGAGCGCGATGGCCGAAACCGTGGCCGCCGCCGAAATTCAGGACGAACGACGGCGCCTTCTTGACGGGCTGGCCCGGATGGGCGTCCTGTGTCTTGAGACAGAGCCCGGCGCGCTGACCGCGCGGCTTGTCTCGACCTATCTCAGGATCAAGGCACGGGATTTGATATGAGTACCCAGACGCCGCCCTTGGTTGACCTGCGCTCTGCCCGGTTCCGGGCCGAGCGGGAGGCGGATTGGCAAAGGCTCGACGCGCTTGTCACACGGGCAGAGCGGCGGGGCCTGACGCGGCTAAGCTTTGAGGACGCGCGCGATCTGGCCGGGCTTTACCGCACCACGATCAACGCGCTCTCGGTAGCGCGCGCGATCTCGCTCGACCGGGCGCTTTTGACCTATCTAGAGGCCCTGTCGGCGCGCGCCTATCTGGTGGTCTATGCGCCCGAGCCGCGTCGCGCCGGGCGTGTCCATCGGCTTTTGCGCGTCGGGATCCCCAATGCCGTCCGCCGCGTTCTGCCGGCGCTGGCGCTGGCCTATGCGGCGCTGATCCTCGGCGGTCTGGTCGGCTATCTGCTCTATTTCGACGACCCCACCTGGTATGGCACGTTGATGCCAGCGGAGCTTGTCCAGGGCCGCGATACCACAAGCACGCGGGCCGAGCTGTTGGATGTGCTGCAATCGGGCTCTGACCAAGCCCTGGACGATCTTGCCGGCTTTGCGGGGTTCTTGTTCTCCCACAACACACGGGTTGCGATCTTGACCTTTGCGCTGGGCATTCTGGCCTGTTGGCCAAGCCTTTTTCTGGTCTTCGCCTTCGGCCTTTCCCTCGGCGCCTTTGTTGGGCTGCATGTGGAACGCGGCCTGGCGTATGAGCTTTTCGCCTGGCTTTCGATCCACGGGGTGACGGAGCTTTCCGCGATTGCCGTCGCGGCGGCGGGGGGCGTGCATCTTGGGTTTGCGCTTTTGTTCCCGGGCCGCGCGACGCGGGCCGATGCCCTGCGCCGGAACGGGCGGGACGCGGTAAAGCTCGCCGTGCTCGCCGCATTCATGCTGTGTGTGGCGGCGGTAATCGAGGGCTTTGGCCGGCAATTGATCCAGGACCCTGCGGCGCGCATCGTGGTCGGCTGGGGGATCGGGCTTTTGTGGATCGGCTGGCTTTACGGCGCCGGCCGGGGACAAGGGGGATGAGCGCGGTCCCCCGGCGCGTTGAGATCCTACCCCCCGAGGGGGTGGCGATCGCCTTCGAAGTGGCGCCGCTCGGTGCCCGCTTTGGCGCCCAGATCATCGACCTGATCGTGACCGGCATTGCGACCGGGCTTTTCCTGGTGCTTGTCGCCTCGACGGGATGGGTGTCAGAGGGGGCGCTGATGGGCGTTGGCGCGATGGCGTTCTTTTTCGCCCGTATCCCCTACTACATCGCCGCAGAGATTGCGATGAACGGGCGCACGCCCGGCAAGCGGATGTTGGGTCTGCGCGTGATCGCGCAAGAGGGCGGCACGCTGACCCCCCATGCGGTGACACTGCGCAATCAGATGAAGGAGATCGAGGTGTTCACCCCAGGGACGCTGCTCCTGATCGCCGCGACGTTAAGCACCACGACACTGCTGATCCTGCTGGCCTGGGTCGCGATATTGCTGGCCGTGCCGCTGTTTAACCGCCGCCGGCAGCGGTTGGGCGACTTGGCCGCAGGCACGCTGGTGGTGACAACGCCCCGGCCTAAGCTTCAGCCCGATCTTGCCGAACCCCGCCCGCAAAGCCCGCAATTCGCCTTCGCCGTGCATCATCTTGAGCATTATGGCCGCTATGAGTTGCAGACGCTGGAAGACATCCTGCAGGTCGACCGAACCCGGCTGACCCAAGCGGCGGCGCGCCAGCACAGTCAGACCATGGGCCGGGTCAGCGATGCGATTGTGCGGCGCACGGGCTATGAAGGCCTGGTGCGCGAGGCCGAAACGCCCGCGTTTCTGCAAAGCTTTTACCGCAACCAGCGCGCCTTTCTTGAAAATCGGAAGCTCTTCGGGGAAGACCGAGAAGACAAAAACCACGCCAGCCCGCCGCCCCCCGGCTAAGGAGCCCCCAAATGCAGGATGCCCGCCCCGTGCCGCTTGGCGTCGGAAAGCTGATTTCGGACAGTTTCGCTCTGGCCGTCGCTACGGCGGCGCCGCTGGGGCTGGTGGCGGTGTTGCCGTCGGTGCTTGAGGCGGCTCTGCGCCTTGCGCTCTTTGGCATGATCGCACCGTCGGCGATCCTGATCGGCAGCGCTGGCGGTGCGCTTTCAAGCTTGATCCTCGCGCTGCTCTACTGGCCCTTCGCAATCGCGGTCAGCGGAACCCTTTGTTTTTGCCTCTACCTCAAGGCCACGGGCCGCCAGATCAGCCTTGGCGGCGCGTTCGGCGCGACGCTATCGGTCGTCCCGGTGCTGATCCTGGTCAATCTGGCGGTGCTTTTGGTGGCCTCGCTCGGCTTCCTTTTGTTGGTGGTGCCCGGCCTTTATGCCTTTGCGATGTATTCCTGCAGCGTCCAGGGCGTCGTGATCGAGCGGCGCGGCTGGGGCGCATTGGCCCGGGCGGCGGCGCTGAGCCAGGGCTACCGCTGGTCGATCCTTGGCCTTTTGGTTTTGGTCACGCTGATCCTGGGCCTTGCCGGATCTTTGATCGGCGTGATGGTGACGGCTTTTCCGCAGGATGGCGCTGGCGCCCCGCTCACCATTTTCATGATGGTTTTAAGTGCGTTGGCAAGCGGCGCTCAGCTTTTGGTCTACACATCGCTTAGCACGGTGCTTTACATGCGCTTGCGCGACATCAAGGAGGGGACCGGGCGTGAAGATGTGGCCCGGGTTTTCGAATGAGCCTTAATCCGTTGGCCATCTTGCGCGGTTGGACGCGGCTTCTGACGGCCAATATCCTGTGGCTTTATGTTGAGTTCCTGGCCGCCAATGCCGCCGCGACGACGCTGTACTTTCTGCTGTTCCCAGAGCAGGCGCTGGGGATGGCGAAGGGCAGCGGGCCAGCGATCGGGCTTTCGATGTTTCTCAACCCCTATACGATCATCGCAAGCCTGATCTTCACAGCCGTCGCCGCCGGCGCTGTCAAGCGTTTGTGGATGCGGATGGGCCATGATGCAGCGCCCGGCCCTTTCGGTGCGGCCTGGGTGCCGATACTCGGCGTCTCGTTTCTGGTCGATCATTTGCTGACGGTGGGCATCCTGTTTCTGTTGATCCCGGGGCTTTTGCTGGCCGCGCTGACCACCACGCTGTTGCCGGCCTTGGTGATAGAGCGGCGGGGCTGGGGCGCGCTGTCGCGGGCGTGCGAGATGGGGCAGCGCAGCCTTTTGGTGCTGATGTTTCTTTGGGCTGGAGTGTTGGTGCCTTGGCTGCTGATCCTGCTTGGCACCGCGCCACCCCCCGCTGCCCCCAGCGCGACCGTGACGCAGATCTGGGTCGAAAGCCTTTTGTCGGGGCTCTACGATCCGGCGTTTGCGGCCGTCAGTTTGTGTCTGACGATGACCGTCTATGCCGAGATGCAGCGGTTAGAGGGGCCGGGCGATGGCGGCGACGTGTCGGACATCTTCCGCTAGAGCAATTTCCGTTCACATTGGATCAGAAATCGCTATCTCAAGATCAGCAAAATGCTGATCTTGAACGCGTTTTCTGATGATGACTGACTCACTTTGAACGGAAAATGCTCTAAAGTGCCGCTTGCGCCAAGAGACGCCCTGCTGCAGCGCGGCTGGCATCTGCCGACGCGCCGCATTTCCATTGCCGCGGCCAAGGCTTGCCTGCACCGCTGCACCGCCCTGGCCGCTGGTGCTTCTCCCCGCCCGGCACCGGCGCTCGGGGGGCGGTTGGCCCCCGCGCCGCGCACCCGCCAGTCAGGTGAATGTTCAGGTGAATTTATTGTCCCGCGGAAAGCCGCGCGGCGCCATTCGCCCGCTGCCCGCCCGCCGCGCGAGGTAGGGCGCAAGATCGCTTTCTGTCCGTGTCCGGCCCGCCGGGTCCCGCCATTGCAGCCCGTTGGCCAAGTCAAAGCTGCGCGCGTCCGACAACCCGCCATCCTTGTACTTTTGCAGCCGCACGCCCTTGCCGCGCCCCATCTCGGGCAACTCAGACGCGGGAAAAACCAAAAGCTTCCGGTTTTCGCCGACGACCGCCACATGATCGCCATCGGCCGCGCGACAGACCATTGCGCGGGCATCGGCGGCAAGGTTCAGGACCTGGCGACCGGCGCGGGTTTGCGCGACCGCGTCATCCTCGGCCAGAAGAAACCCATCGCCGGCCGAGGACGCGACCAAAAGCTTTCCCCCCGCCCGGTGCACAAACAGCGCGACAATACCGGCATCGTTGGGCAAATCGACCATCAGGCGCACCGGCTCCCCCATCCCGCGCCCACCGGGCAAGGTGCTGACGGGCAGCGTGAAGATCCGGCCATTGGTTCCGAAAAGCAGCAGCCTGTCGGTGGTTTCGGCGTGGAACTGGAACCCCGGTCCGTCGCCATCCTTGAACTTCAGCTCCGTCTCCGCTGCGATATGGCCCTTCATCGCCCGGATCCAGCCCATGGCAGAACAGACGATTGTCACGGGCTCCCGCTCGATCATCGCTTCAAGCGGGACCTCGGCGACCGCGGTTGCCTCGGCAAAGGCCGTGCGCCGGGCGCCGGGGGGATAGTCGGCGCCCATCTCTGCCTTCAGCGCATCGAGTGCTGCAAGATCGCGGACACTGCGAAACCGCGGCGGCGCGCCGTAGGCCTTGCGCAACGCGCGAAGCTGGTCCGAGATCGCGTCCCACTGCGCCGCCTCGGAGCCGAGCAGCGCGCCAAGCTCTGCCTGCTCGGCCTCAAGCGCCGTCCGTTCTCGCCGCAACTCCATCTCTTCAAGCCGGCGCAGCGACCGCAGGCGCATGTTGAGGATCGCTTCGGCCTGGGTTTCGGTCAGCGAGAACGCAGCCATCAGCGCTGGGCGCGGCTCATCCTCGGTGCGGATGATCTGGATCACGCGGTCGAGGTTGAGAAAGGCGATTAGGAACCCTTCCAACACCTCCAACCGCGCGGCGATCTTGGCAAGGCGATGCTCGGACCGGCGCAACAGCACCGCGCGCCGATGGTCAAGCCAGGCGCGCAGCACCTCTTTTAGGCTGCAGACCCGCGGCACCTTACCGTCGATCAACACATTCATGTTCAGCGAAAAGCGCGTCTCAAGGTCGGTGTTGCGAAAGAGGCTGCTCATCAGCACCTCCGCATCGACGCTGCGGGTCTTAGGCTCTAAGACGATGCGCACATCCGAGGCGCTTTCGTCGCGGATATCGGCCAGGATCGGGATCTTTTTGGCGTTGATCATCTCCGCCGTTTTTTCGATCAGGCGCGATTTTTGCACCTGAAACGGGATTTCGGTCACCACGATCTGCCATTGGCCGCGCCCCAAATCCTCACGATGCCAGCGGGCGCGGATGCGGATCGCGCCGCGGCCGTTGCGATAGGCCTCGGCGATCGCCGCGGGCGGCTCAACGATCACACCGCCCGTTGGAAAGTCGGGACCGGGGACCAGATCCAGCAGCGTCTCATCCCGCGCGCCGGGCGCCTTTATGAGGTGAAGCGCGGCGTCCACCAGCTCCCCCAAATTATGGGGTGGGATGTTGGTGGCCATGCCAACCGCGATCCCAGAGGCGCCATTGGCCAGAAGGTTGGGAAAGGCCGCGGGCAGGACCGTCGGCTCATCCTCACGCCCGTCGAAATTGGGGCGGAAATCGACGGCGTTTTCCGACAGCCCCTCCATCATCGACAACGTGACGGGGGCCATCTTACACTCAGTATACCGCATAGCGGCGGGGTTATCGCCGTCGATATTGCCAAAGTTCCCCTGCCCGTCGATCAGCGGCCAGCGCATGTTGAAATCCTGCGCCATCCGCGCCAGCGCGTCATAGATCGACTGCTCGCCATGGGGGTGGAATTTGGCCATCGTCTCGCCCACGACCGCCGCGCATTTGCGGTACCCGCCCGCCGGGTCAAGGCGCAGCGATTGCGCCACGTACAACACGCGGCGATGCACGGGCTTTAACCCGTCGCGCGCATCCGGCAAGGCCCGGTCGGTGATCGTGGACAGCGCGTAGGTTAAGTAGCGTTCCCCCAAGGCGCGGCCCAGCGGCTCTGCCTCTTCCCTTATATCGCGGTCGTCTGTGTCATCACCCATAGATCTTGTTTACTCCGCGCTTTTGCGCGGGTCCAGCATCAAGAGCGGGTTGACGGCGCTTATAATTTCGATATTCCTACAAATATCGAAATGATCGCAGAAAGGCGGCGCCGATGTTTGATTTCAACAGCCTGATGCGCGCGGTTCCAGACAGCGATGCCCTGGTGGTCCCGATTTTGGGCGACGCCGGGCTTGCGCCAGGGTTTCACATCACCGAGGTCAGCCGCGGAACGCTGGACAGCGTCGATTGCGGCGGGCGCCGCACAACGCGGCAGGAGGTTCGGGTTCAGCTGCTGGCTGGCACTGGCCGCGCGCTGACCGCGCGCCGTTTCCGCCAAATTCTGGGGCTCGCCGTGGACGCGCTGCCCGGGATCGGCGCGCTTGATGTCGTGTTCGAGGCTGCTCCCAACGGCGGGGCCGCGGCGCTGTGGACGCTCACCGCGGTTCGGGCGATGGCGGGGGGTCTCCACCTCGATTTGGCGCCGCGCGCGCCCGTCTGCCGACCGCGGTTGGAAGACGCCGATTGCTGCGCGCGAAAGGTCGTGGAGCGAAGCGCCAAAGCGTCCGGCGTGGGCGCGGGTGGCGGCCGCCCAGAGGCGCACGCATATCCCTGTTGCGGCGGCGCGCCGACCGCCTCCACCGGCTGTTGCCCGGCTTAATCGCCCGATACGCGGGCTCTGGCCCCATAGCCGCCGCATACCCCCGATATCGCTGGGTCGGGCTGTGACACGCGCGCCCCGGCGCCGCCTTTCGCCGCGCAAAAGCGCGCCGCTTGGCGTTGGGCTGTCGCGCCCCGGACGGCTTGGCGCGCAGCCAAGCCCGCGCAGGCGGCGCGGCGGCGCCGGAAGCCGCGGCGCGGGACAGCTGAACGGGCCATCCGCCGCCCCGACCCGGGCGCCGCGCTGGAGTGACGGGCCCCATGCGGCGAAGGGGTCGGCGCAATCCTTGCGGCCCTTAGCCCTGTCAAAGGGCTGGACGGGCGGGCGCTTTCGGGTCATCAGGCCCCATGCGCTCCCTTTTGATCACTGGCGCGTCATCCGGCATCGGCCTTGACGCCGCCCATCACTTCCACGCCCGCGGCTGGCGGGTATTTGCCACCTGCCGGCGCGCCGAGGATTGCGCGCGGCTGCGCGATGCGGGGTTGGAGAGCTTCCCGCTCGACCTCGCCTCCGAGGACAGCTGCGCTGTGGCCATCGAAACCGCGCTTGAGCGCACCGGCGGCACGCTGGATGCGCTGTTTAACAATGGCGCCTTCGCCAGCCCCGGCCTGGTCGAGGATCTGCCGCGCGGCGCGCTGCGCGCGATTTTCGAGGCCAATGTTTTCGGCCAGTTCGATCTGATCCGGCGCGTCCTTCCCACGATGCGCGCCCAAGGACATGGGCGCATCGTGCTCAACTCCTCGGTGCTTGGCTTTGTCGGGTTGCGCGCCCGTGGCGCCTATGTCGGCACGAAATTCGCGATGGAGGGCATGACGGATGTCCTGCGTCTCGAAATCCGCGACGAGCCCATTCATGTCATCCTGGTTGAGCCGGGGCCCATCGCCTCAGAGATCCGCCAAAAAGCGCGGCCTCATTTTGAGCGGTGGATCGATTGGGAGGCCTCACATCAGCGCGGCTTTTACGAAAAGGCCGTGCGGCGCAGGCTTTATGCCGACACGCGCGAACGGGATCGGTTTGAACTTCCGGCCTCGGCCGTGTCGAAAAAGCTGGAACATGCGTTAGAGCATCCGCGCCCGCATCCGCGCTATTTCGTGACCAAGCCAACCTATATGATGAACCTGTGTCGCAGGATTTTGCCGACGCGCCTTCTGGACCGGATCTTGATCACGGCCTGATGCCGGGGGTCCCCTTCGGCGAAAACCGCCCTAAATTGGGTCCAACACGGCCCCCGGACGGGCCGTAAAGGGGAGCCGACGATGACCGACACACCGCTTTTTTATGTGACACTTTTCGCCTGTCTTGTCGTGCTTGCGATCCTTTTGGTCGGCGTTGGCGGGTTTGCGAAAGGCGGCGCGTTCAACAAAAAATATGCCAACAAAATCATGCGCCTGCGTCTGGCCGCACAGTTTCTGGCTGTGATCTTGATCGTGGTGCTGGCCTGGTTTACACGCGGGGAAGGGTGATGGTCGTCCTCAACAAAATCTACACCAAGACCGGGGACGCCGGTGAGACGGCGCTGGGCAATGGTGCCCGGGTGGCCAAACACAGCCAGCGGGTCACGGCCTACGGTACGGTCGATGAGGTCAATGCCACGGTGGGGCTGGCGCGGCTCCACGCGACGGGAGAGATCGACGCGGGCCTTGGCCGGATCCAGAACGATCTTTTCGATCTTGGCGCCGACCTTTGCCGCCCGGAGATGGAGCGCGACAGCGAGGCAGAGTACGCACCCCTGCGTGTGACGGCGGCTCAGGTCGCCCGGCTGGAGGGCGAGATCGACGCGATGAACGCCGATCTCGCGCCTTTGCGCAGCTTCATTCTGCCCGGCGGGACACCGCTGGCCGCGCATCTTCATCTTTGCCGCACGGTCAGCCGGCGGGCAGAGCGGTTGACGGTAGAGCTGTCCAGCCTTGAGGGCGTGAACACCGACGCGCTTCTTTATCTCAACCGCTTGTCGGATTGGTTCTTTGTGGCCGGGCGGGTGGCCAACGACAATGGCGCCGATGATATCCTCTGGGTGCCCGGCGCGAACCGCTGACCGCGGTTTGTGCTGCTGGACCGGGGTGCGCGGGCGGTGCAACGGCGCCTTGGTCTCGCCGACTAGGGCAGGCGGCGCGGCGCCGGTTCGGACGGCCTCGGACCCCGCTGCGGATCGCCACTTCCGGGCCGGTCCTTCGCGACAAACCGCCTCTCGCGCCGAAACGGGCCTTCACCCCGCCCGCTCGGCGCGCTAACAAGCGCTAGCGCGGCCGTCGGACGCCGTTTTAGGCTGGGCTGACACGGCGTTCCGCCGCCGGTTCGCCCCGCATCACAGAGGTCGGAGAAGCAAAATGAAGGTCCTGGTCCCCGTCAAGCGCGTGATCGACTACAACGTGAAGGTCCGCGTGAAGGCGGACGGGTCCGGCGTCGATCTTGCCAATGTGAAAATGTCGATGAACCCGTTTGACGAGATTGCCGTCGAACAGGCGATCCGGATGAAGGAGGCAGGCCAGGCGAGCGAGATCGTCGCCGTTTCCATCGGTGTCAAACAAGCCCAAGAGACCTTGCGCACCGCGCTGGCCATGGGCGCCGACCGCGCGATCCTGGTGGTTGCGTCCGAAGACGTGAACACCGATATCGAGCCGCTGGCCGTCGCCAAGATCCTTAAGGCCATCGTGGCAGAGGAGAAACCCGGCCTGGTTCTCTGCGGCAAACAGGCCATCGACAACGATATGAACGCGACCGGCCAGATGGTGTCGGCGCTGCTCGGCTGGGCGCAGGCAACCTTTGCGTCCAAGGTGGAGATTGAGGGCGAGCACGCGCTGGTCACGCGGGAGGTCGATGGCGGTTTGCAGACCATCAAGGTGACGCTGCCGGCGATCATCTCGGTCGATCTGCGGCTGAACGAACCGCGTTATGCCAGCCTGCCCAACATCATGAAGGCCAAGAAAAAGCCGCTGGTCGAAAAAACGCCGGCGGATTTGGGCGTCGATGTCGCGCCGCGCTTGCCTGTGGTTAAGACGGTGGAGCCTGCGGCACGCGAGGCGGGCGTTATGGTCGGGTCGGTCGACGAATTGGTGGAAAAACTGAAAACCGAAGCGGGGGTGATCTGATGTCCGTTCTTCTTCTTGCCGAAGTCAGCGACGGTGCGCTGAACCTCGACGCGACAGCGAAGGCCGTCAGCGCCGCCGCGACGCTGGGCCCTGTTACGGTGCTTTCGGCTGGGGCGCGCGCCACCGATGCGGCGGCCGAAGCCGCGAAAATTGCGGGCGTTGCCAAGGTGTTGGTTGCCGAGGATGCAGCGCTCGGCCATCGGCTGGCAGAGCCTACGGCCGCGCTGATCGCGGGCCTGGCCGAGGGCTACAGCCACATCCTGGCACCGGCCACGACAGACGCCAAAAACGTGCTGCCGCGGGTCGCGGCCCTTTTGGACGTGATGGTGATCCCGGACGTCTCGGCGGTGATCGACGCCAACACGTTCGAACGTCCGATCTATGCCGGAAACGCGGTGCAGACCGTGACCTCTGCCGACCCGGTCAAGGTCGTGTCGATCCGGACCTCGACCTTCGACGCGGCCGGCGCGCAGGACGCAGCGCCGGTCGAGACGGTTGCGACCGGCGATGTTCCGGGCGTGTCGGAGTGGATTGAGGACACGGTCGCCGCCAGCGACCGGCCGGAGCTGACCTCTGCCAAGGTGGTCGTCTCGGGCGGACGCGGCGTCGGTTCGGAAGAGAATTTCGCGATGATCGAGGGGCTGGCCGACACGCTGGGCGCCGCGGTCGGCGCCTCCCGCGCGGCGGTCGATTCGGGCTATGCGCCGAACGACTGGCAGGTGGGCCAGACCGGCAAGGTCGTGGCGCCGGATCTTTACATCGCCGTCGGCATCTCGGGCGCGATCCAGCATCTCGCGGGGATGAAAGACAGCAAGGTGATTGTCGCGATCAACAAGGACGAAGAGGCACCGATCTTCCAGGTGGCCGATTACGGCCTGGTCGGAGACCTGTTCGAGGCCGTGCCAAAGCTGAAGGACGCGCTCGGCTAAGCCCGCCAAACGCAGCCTTCCACAAAGAACGCCACTGCGATCCCTGCGCGCGGATCAGTTTCGCCGACCGACCGCGCGCCACCGGCCGCTAGAGTTTCCGGGCAGCATCCCGGGCCGCTTTCCACAGTCTTTTCAACCGGTCTTGCCCTGTAAGGTCCTCCCGCTTCACGCGGATGGGTTTGTAGTGATCCGGTTTGAAATGGCCTGTCGAGGCTTCGGCAGATCCGACACCCGGCCCGCTCGCATCAGGGTGGTAGTGGAAAACGAACTGCGTGTGGCTGGTGACGGCCCCCTCACGCGAGATGTGGATAGGCACCGAGATCGTACCGGGGCTTAGCACCTCGGCGTAGCCGACTTCGAATTTAAGATAGCTCTCAAAGTTTGTCATCCGATCGGCCTGCGTCACAAGCCAGGTTTTGAAGGCGTGCTGATCGTTGGTGTATCCGATGATCGGATCGGCATTGGGCACAGAAATCGGCATCGCTGGGGGCGGTGGCGCCATCAATCTGTGCGCCATGGCTTTACCCTGCGCGACGGTGCGCGTCAGAAGGCTGGACTCACCCACCGCCATCCTGAAGACGTCTTTCTCATGGGCGGTGAGGCTTAGGTAAACCTGCCAGGACGGCGTATAATCCGCCACGTCCTTCATAGAGTTTAGCAGGACCGTTTTCCGAACTTTGCCCGCCCCGGCCCATGGGCTTGCGTGGACGGTGGGGTTCATGCTGTTGATATCGTCGGCGTCGATCGTAAACGTCATCGTCACAGGCATCGCGTCTCTCCTGCTGCCTCTGCGCCCGAAATGGGCATGGATCGCCGCGCAAGGGTAACGGCGTGGCCACGTGGCGCACTGACACCTAGGGAACACATTACGCACCGTTGCAGTGCCCTTGAGCCATCCCTAAAGTGACCCTGCGGCAGGCAAGGAGCGGTCATGGACATTCAGCGGGTCGGCGTGATCGGCGCCGGACAGATGGGCAATGGGATCGCGCATGTCTTTGCGCAGGCCAAGATGGAGGTCGTGCTTCACGACGTCTCGGTTGAGGCGATGGAACGCGCGATTGCGACGATCACCAAAAACCTCGACCGTCAGGTCAGCCGTGAGAAGATCAGCGGCGCAGACCGTGATGCGGCATTGGCCCGGATCCACCCGGCAAAAGATATCGCCGAAATTGGTGCCGCCGATCTGATTATCGAGGCGGCGACGGAACGCGAGGAAATCAAGCACAAGATTTTTGAAAGCCTTGGCCCGCATCTCGGCCCCGACACGATCCTGACCTCCAACACG
>CALCPC010000516.1 GCA_937900975.1 uncultured Paracoccaceae bacterium | reverse complement strand
ATCACGGTGGCGAGCCGGACCATGGCGAATTGCGACGCCATCGCGGCCTCTGTGAAGACGCGCACGGGGGTTGAGATCGCGACAGAGGCGCTGGACGCCATGGATGTTGCGGCGACCGTCGGGCTGATCAAGAAGACGGGGGCCGACATCCTGGTCAACCTGGCGTTGCCCTACCAGGATCTTGCGCTGATGGATGCCTGTCTTGAGGCCGGCGTCCATTACCTCGACACCGCCAATTACGAGCCTGAGGATGAGGCCAAGTTCGCGTATCATTGGCAATGGGCCTATCGCGACCGATTTCGGGACGCGGGGCTGACCGCCATTCTCGGCTCGGGCTTTGATCCCGGTGTGACCAGCGTTTTTGCGACCTGGCTGAAAAAGCACAAGCTCGACAGCATCCGCCAAATCGACATTCTGGATGCGAATGGCGGCGACAACGGCCAGGCCTTCGCCACCAATTTCAACCCCGAAATCAACCTGCGCGAAGTGTTGGCGGAGGTCCGGCATTGGGAGAACGGCGGTTGGGTGACGTCGCCGCCCATGACCACGAAGGTGGCGTTCGATTTCCCCGGCGTCGGGCCCAAGAACATGTACCTGATGTATCATGAGGAGCTTGAGAGCCTGTCGACCCATTTCCCCGAGATCGAGCGGGCGCGGTTCTGGATGACCTTTGGCGACGAATATATCAAGCACGCAACGGTTTTGCAGACTGTCGGCATGACACGGATTGACCCGGTGCTGCATAACGGGGTCGAGATCATCCCAATTCAGTTTCTGAAGACGCTGTTGCCCGATCCCGGCGATCTTGGCGCGCTGACCAAGGGCAAGGCCTGTATCGGCGACATTGCGACGGGGCTGAAGGCCGGTGTCGGAAAGCCCTTCTGCAACTACAACATTTGCGATCACGAAGCCTGCTACCGCGAGGTCGGCTCTCAGGCGGTCAGTTACACCACCGGCGTGCCGGCGATGATCGGGACCGCGATGGTGCTGCAGGGGATTTGGGCCGAGCCCGGTGTCTGGAATATGGAGGAGTTGGACCCCGACGCCTTTATGGACATGCTGAACACCCAGGGCCTTCCCTGGCAGGTGGACGAATTGCCGGGGCCGGTGGCGTTTTGACGATGATGGAAACACGCGCCGGCGGGGCAGGGGCGTTCGCGCGCTTTGACCTTTCGCGCGTGCCGAGCCCCTGTTTTGTCGTCGATGAGGTGGCTTTGGAGCGGAACCTGCGTGTGCTCGCCGGGATCGGGGCGCAGACGGGGGCGGAGGTTTTTCTGGCCCTTAAGGCGTTTTCTATGTTTGCCGTTGCGCCGCAGATCCGGCGCCATCTGCAGGGGTGCTGCGCCTCTGGTTTGCATGAGGCGCGGCTGGCGCGGGAAGTGTTCGGCGGCACCGTCACGACCTATTCGGCCGGCTACAAGGCGGCAGAATTCGATGAGATCCTGCAAAACTCAGACACTGTCATCTTTAACTCTGCGGCCCAGAAGGACCGGTTTGGGCCGGCGGTCAGGGCGGCGGGCAAATCGGTGGGTCTGCGCATCAATCCGGAGTTTTCGACCGGAGAGATTGCGAAATACGACCCGGCGGCGCCTTGCTCTCGGCTTGGGATGCCGGTCAGCCAGTTGAGCGCTGATGTGCTGGCGGGCGTCGACGGGCTGCATATGCACACGCTCTGCGAACAGGGTTTTGAGCCCTTGGCACAGACCTGGGCGGCGGTGGCGCCGGTCCTGCAGCCCTATTTGCCGGGTCTTTCTTGGCTCAATCTCGGCGGCGGGCATCACATTACGCGGTCCGATTACGACCGGGAAGGGCTGGTGGCGTTTCTTCAGGCTCTTCGAGCCGAGACGGGGCTTGCGCTGCATTTGGAGCCGGGGGAGGCTGTCGCGCTTGACGCCGGAATTTTGGTGGGCGAGATCCTGGATCTGCCGGTCAACGGTATGGCGCTGGCGATCACGGATATCTCGGCCACCTGCCATATGCCCGATGTGATCGAAGCGCCCTATCGCCCGGCGCTGATGGGCGAGGCTGAGGCGGGGCATCGCTATCGCCTTGGGGGGCCGTCCTGCCTGGCCGGCGATGTGATCGGCGATTACACCTGGGCGCAGCCGCTCCACGTGGGCCAGCGCTTTGCGTTTCTTGACCAGGCGCACTACTCGATGGTCAAAACCAACACATTCAACGGCGTGCCGCTGCCTGCGATCGCATTGTGGCACAGCGGCACCGATGCGCTTCGACGGGTGCGCGACTTTGGCTATGACGATTTCCGGGACCGGTTGTCGTGATCTTTCTCGACAGTGAGTTGACGGCGGCGGAACGGGGCGGGGATGCGCTGTTTCGCGTGATCCCGGTGCCGCTTGAGCGGACGGTCAGCTACGGCGCGGGCACGGCATTGGGTCCGGCGGCGATCCTGGAGGCGTCCAATGAGTTGGAGCGGGGCATCGCGGGGCGGGAACCCGCGGCAGCCGGGATCCTGACCGAGCCGCCGCTTGAGGTCGACGGGCCGCTTCCCGATGTGATGGCACGGCTGGCCGACCGCACCGACGCCGCGATCCGCAAGGGCTGTGTGCCGGTGGTGCTGGGCGGGGAGCATGGCCTGACCTACGGCGCGGTGACAGGGGTCGCGCGGGCGCTTGGCCGCCCGGTTGGGATCGTGCAGATCGATGCCCATGCCGATCTGCGCGTGGCCTATCAGGGGGAGCGACACTCTCACGCCTCTGTCATGCATCTTTTGACCGAGGCGGGCTTTGCCCTGGCGCAATACGGTATTCGTGCGATCTCAGCCGAAGAGGAAGCCGCGCAGACAGTGCACGGGGTCCATGTGCGGGGTGCCGAGGCGCTGGTGACGGGGCGCGTCTTTGCCGACGATCTGCCGCCGGGCTTTCCCGAGGACATTTATGTGTCGTTCGATGTCGACGGTTTGGACCCTGCGATCATGCCGGCGACGGGCACGCCGGTTCCGGGGGGGCTTGGCTTTTACCAAGCGCTGCATCTGGTCGAACATGCGCTGAAGGGCCGGCGCTGCGTCGGATTTGATGTGGTGGAGCTTGCGCCGAACGGCACGGCGGCCTGGGATTTTACCGCAGCGCAGATCGTCTACCGGCTGATGGCCGCGTGCCTGCCGCCCGCGACGGCGTCGCATGGCTGATCCCAGCGCCGCGGTGCAACCCGTGTCTTGGGCGTGGCTCTACTTTGGGGCAGGGCACCGGCGCCTGTGAGGCTGTGCTCTCCCTCCCTATAGGGCGGCTGCGGGGCCTGGTATCCAGCGGCGCTTGTCTTGGCCATCACGCGCCCTGCGGTCGGGTCGTGCCGCCCGGCACAAGCCGGGCATCCAGAACCTCGGTCCCCCGCGTGTCGACACCACGAAGCCGCGCGACCAGACGCCGGGCACCGCGTCCCCCGATCTCCCGCCGGGGAGAGGCAAGCGTGGTCAGATCCGGCGTGACAACCGAAGCGATGCGGAGCGCGTTAAACCCCGCAAGGCCAAGATCGTCCGGCACCGCGATCCGCTGTTTTTGGCAGTGCATCAACCCGCCCACGGCAAAATGATCGTTGAGAAAGAACACGATATCGGGCGCGCCCTGGCCAAGCGCCGTGGCCAGCCCGATCTCGCCCGCGACGAAGGGGTTTCGCTCTTCCACCCGGGCCACGATCCAGGACGCGGCCGGGCAAGTCGGCGCGAAAGCCTCGACAAGACCGCGAAACCGGGCCTCGGCCCGGGGATCGAACCCCTCAGCCGCGCCGACATAAGCCGGCCGACGGTAGCCAAGCCCAGCGCCATAGGCGCCAAGCATCCGCCCGGCCGCCACATGATCGAGGCCGATCCCAATATCGATCGGGTCGGGTCCCACATCCCAGATCTCCAGCACGGGCACCGCACTGTTGCGGAGCAGCGTCTTGGTGCGGCCAAGGTGGTCGTGGCCCGTCAGCACCACCGCCGCTGGACGCCAGGACAAAAGCCGCTCAACCCATGCCTGCTCTGCCTGGCTGTCATACTCCGTCGTCTCAACCACGATGGCGTAGCCGGCCTTGCGGAAAACATCGCGCATACTGTCCAGAATGTCGGCGAAAACGTCGTTGAAAAGTGTCGGCAGCGAGACGCCGATCAGATCCGAATTGGTAACGGCCAGAGAGCGCGCGTTGCGGTTGGGCACATAATTCAGGCCATCGGCCACGGTCAGGATCTGTTGGCGCTTGGCCGCCGACACGCCCTCTAGCCCGCGCAGCGCGCGGGACGCGGTCATCATGCTGACGCCGCTGGCCTCGGCCACCTCCCGCAGGCCGGCGGGCTTTATCTTGTCGACCATTGCGCACCCGGGCTTCTTCGGCATCAACGTTAGCGCTAACGTAAGTTTTGCGCCAAGCGGTTGTCAACGCGGTCCGGGCGCCGCTAGAGTTATCGATAACAAGGACCGGATGCCCGATCCGGCCGCCATTTGGGGAGTGTGCCGTGCCCGAAATTGTGTTCGATGGCGTCGAGAAAAGTTTCGGCTCTGTCCGCGTGCTGCCGCCTGTCGACCTAAAACTGGCAGATGGTGAGTTTACAGTTTTGGTCGGTCCCTCGGGGTGCGGCAAATCGACGACGCTGCGGATCTTGGCGGGGCTTGAGACGCTGTCGGGGGGCGAGATTTATTTCGACGACCGCCCCATCGGCGGTTTGGAACCCAAAGAGCGCGACATCGCGATGGTGTTCCAGGATTACGCGCTTTACCCGCATATGAATATCGCGCGGAACATGTCTTTTGCGCTGCGCCTGCAGCGCGTCCCGAAGGCCGAGATCGAAGAGAAGGTGACCCGCGTCGCGGGGATGCTGAACATCGGCCATTTGTTGGATCGCAAACCCGCAGAACTGTCCGGCGGCCAGCGTCAGCGGGTGGCGATGGGGCGGGCGCTGGTGCGTGACGCGGGCACGTTTTTGTTTGATGAGCCGCTCTCTAACCTTGACGCGAAGCTTCGCGCGAAGATGCGCACCGAACTGGCCGAGATGCGCGACACCATCGACAAGAACATGGTCTATGTCACCCACGACCAGGTCGAGGCGATGACACTCGGCGACCGCATCGTGGTGATGAGCGAGGGGGTGATCCAACAACAGGGCTCCCCCGAGGATTTGTTCAAGGCGCCCGTCAATCGGTTTGTGGCCGGGTTTATCGGCAGCCCAACGATGAACTTCATCGATGGCGATCTGGTGGAGGCGGCGGGCGCGCTTCGGATCCGGGGCGACGGGTTCGACCTGCCGATCGCCGACGACACCGCCGCCCGGGTGCGTGCAAGCGCGTCAAGCGCCGTGACCCTTGGCATCCGTCCTTCCTCCTTCACTGTCGAGGCGGGGACGGGGCCGACCGTCACCTTGAAGACGGTCGTGTCGGAGTATCTTGGCGCGCAATCGGTTCTGGTGACGCATTGCGGCGCGGCAGAGGTGCTGGTGGAGGCCGACAGCGCGGCGCCCATACGCTCTGGCGATGTGCGGGATTTTGGGGTGAATGTCGACGAAATGATGCTGTTCGACCGCGCCAGTGGGGCGCGGTTGTGACCGGCGCCCCCATGCGCCCGGCGCGCCGAAGGGATTGGCGCCCGCGCGGACCGTGCACAGGCCGGCTTGCCGCTATGCCAGACCGGATCAACAACAAAAAACCAACTGGGAGACCACTATGAAACGCAACTTTACCGCCACCGTGCTCGGCGCGCTTTTGTGCGCGGGCACGGCGCTGGCCAATCCTTACGAGGACTACGCCGGCACCACGATTGTCGCGAACTTCCCCGCGCATCCCCATTACAACGCGGTCATGAAGGTGCTGCCGCAGTTTACCGAGGAAACCGGGATCCGGGTCGAGGTCGACCAATTGCAGTATCTGAAAATGCGCGAGCGTCAGACACTGGAACTGACCAAGCGCGAGGGCGACTACGATCTGATCGCCTATGTCGTGTTTTCCAAGGCCGATTACGTTTTCGCCGATCAGCTTGAAAACCTCGCCCGCTATTTCATGAACCCCAAACTGGCCGATCCCAATTATGACAGCGAGGATCTGATCGACGGCTATGTCGAAAATATTGGCGTGGCCGGCGGCGTGAAGGGCTATCTGCCCGGCAAGCTTGGGTCTGCTTTTGGGATCCCGTTCGGATCGGAAACCTCTGTCCTGGCTTACCGCAAGGACATTTTCGAAAAGCACGGGATCGCGGTGCCCGAAACCTATGACCAGCTTCTGGAGGCCTCCTGCAAGATCCCGGAGGTGGAGCCTGGGATGGGCGGCATGGCCTCCCGCGCGGCCTCGGGCCACCAGGCGAGCCACGCGTTTTTGTTGCACCTGGCACCGCTCGGCGGTCGCGTCTTCGAAGGCGCCTGGAACCCGATCATCAACAACGAGGCGGGCGTAGCAGCGGCCAATGCGCTGAAAACCATTGTCGATTGCGGCCCTGAGGGCGGCACGACCTTTGGCCCGGCCGAGGCCGCAGCGGCGTTCAAGCAAGGCCAGGCCGCGATGTTCATGGACAGCATCGCCTTCGCCGCGGGGTTTGAAGATCCAAGCCAAAGCCAGGTGGCCGGCAAGGTCGGCTACGCGCTGCACCCCGAAGGTGTGCGCCGCGGCAGCCAGACCGGCGGGTTCGGCATCGCCATCCCGAAAAACGCCCAGAACAAAGAAGCGGCGTTCTTGTTGATGCAGTGGCTGACGTCGAAAAAAGGCGATCTTGCGGTGGCGATGGCGGGCGGCAACCCGTCGCGGTTTTCCACCTATCAGAACGCAGAGCTGAACGCGAAGTACCCCTACTCTGCCACATTCGGCGAGGCGCTGAAATTCGCCGATCCCGATTGGCGTCCGATCATCCCGACCTGGGGTAAGATCAACGCCGATATCGGCACAACGATGTCCAAAGTGCTGACCGAGGGTCTGGACCCGCAGGAAGCGCTGGACGGTGTGGCCGAGCGGGCGCGCGCCATCATGGACGATGCCGGCTACTATACCTGGCAGTGACCTTTGCCCGGGCCGCTTTCGGGCGGCCCGGCCCCCCGGCTAAACGCCCACGCTTTTCACCCCAAAACCGGAGCTTTGCGGGATGCAGATCGCGAACGCAAATCGGCTGACGCCGTATCTCTTTCTCGCCCCGGCCGCCGTGATCCTGGCCGTCGCGCTGCTCTATCCGATTTGCTATATGATCTATGCCAGTTTTCTGGACTGGAACCCCAGCCAGCGCATCGGCGAGGCCG
>CALCPC010000515.1 GCA_937900975.1 uncultured Paracoccaceae bacterium | reverse complement strand
CCTGGCCGCGCGGGCGGGCTTTCGGATGATGAAGGCGCAAGGCATGGGCGGGGCCATCGTGTTTGTCGGCTCCAAAAACGGGCTTGCGGCCTCTGCCGGCGCCGCGGCCTATTGCACCGCGAAGGCGGCAGAGATCCATCTGGCGCGCTGTCTCGCGCTGGAGGGCGCGCCGCATGGGATCCGGGTCAACACGGTCAACCCCGACGCCGTGCTGCAAGGCTCAACCATCTGGCAGGGGGAGTGGCGGGCCCAGCGCGCGGCCTCTTACGGTGTTACGGAGGCGGAGCGTGACCGCGTCTATCGCGAACGCTCGCTGCTCAAGCGCTCGGTCCTGCCCGAGGACATCGCCGAGGCGATTGCCTTTCTCGCCTCGGACCGCGCGGCCAAATCGACCGGCAATATCTTGAACGTCGACGCCGGCAACGCCGTCGCCTTTACCCGTTAGGCCCGCCATGACCTTTGCCATCACCCCAGAGTTCATCGCCGAAGACAATGCGCGGCTGGAGGCGGCGCATAACGCGGATCTGGAGGCGCTGTCCGGCCAGCTTGACCGCCGCGGCCAGGCGCTTGAGCCGGTTTTGGCCGCGCTCACCGGCTTTGGCGTCGCGTTGCCAAGCTGGGGCGTGGGCACGGGCGGTACGCGGTTCGCGCGCTTTCCCGGCCCGGGCGAGCCGCGGCACATCTTCGACAAAATCGACGATTGCGCGACCGTCCACGCGCTGACGCAAACGACCCCGCGCGTCAGCCCGCACATCCCCTGGGACCGCGTCAGCGATCTTGCCGCGTTGCGACAGCTGGCGACGGCCCGCGGACTTGGCTTTGACGCCATGAACTCCAACACCTTCCAGGACATGCCGGGCCAGGCGGTGAGCTACAAGTTCGGCTCCCTCACCCATACCGATCCCGGCGTGCGGGCGGCGGCGATTGCGCTGAACCTAGAGTGTATCGAGATCGGCCAGGCGCTTGGCTCTACCGCGCTGACGGTTTGGATCGCGGATGGGTCCAACTTTCCCGGCCAGTCCCGCCTAGGCGCAGGCTTCGACCGCTTTGTCCGCGCGATGCAGGAGGTCGTGGCCGCCGCGCCCGCCGACTGGAAAGTGTTTTTGGAGCATAAGATCTATGAGCCCGCTTTCTACTCAACCGTCATTTCGGATTGGGGGTCGAGCCTGATGGCAGCGCAGGAGCTGGGTCCGAAGGCGCTTTGCCTTGTGGATCTTGGCCATCACGCACCGACCGTGAACATCGAGCAGATCGTGGCGCGGGGCCGGGAAACCGCGACTCCGCTCAGCGTTTGT
>CALCPC010000514.1 GCA_937900975.1 uncultured Paracoccaceae bacterium | reverse complement strand
CGGCGGCACGGTCCGGCCGCCGGGCCTCCGGCGCCTGCGGCACGGCCACAAGAAACGCAGCCTCGGCCGCCGTTAGGCGGTGTGGCTCTGAGCCAAAATAGCTGAGCAGCGCCGCCTCCACCCCCTCGATATTGCCTCCGAAAGGTGCGCGGGTCAGGTAGATCGCCAGGATCTCGGCCTTGGTAAGGCGCCGCTCCATCGCCAGCGCCACGCGGAATTGGCGGCGCTTGCCCGCCCACCGGCCGGTGCTGCCAGCCTCCAGCAAACGGGCGACCTGCATGGTCAGCGTCGATCCGCCAGAGCGGACACGCCCGTGCCACAGCGCATCGAGCGTCGCGCGGATCAGGGCGATGGGATCGACGCCCGGATGGCTGTAAAAGCGCTTGTCTTCATAGGCCAAAAGCATCGCCAAATAGTCGGGATCGACGGCGCGCGGCGCCAAGCGCCAGCGCCCGTCAGCCGCCGTAAACGCCCTTAATAGCGTCCCATCGGCGGCCACGACCCGCGCCGAAAGCGGCGCGGTCAGCGGCGGAAGGGTCGTGGTGCGGATCCAGACCTCCCCCCCAAGGGCAAGACCGAAAAGCGCCGCCGCGCCAACAAAAACCCCGCGCCACCGCCCGCGCTTTCGCGCCGGGGCGCGCGCGCTTGGCCAGCGCTGACGCGCATTGGGCGGTTTTCGCCGCACCGTTCCCAGGCCGCCCGCGCGTGAGAACAGCCGTCGAAAGGCGCTAGCCCGCATCGCCGACCCACACCCGCCCAGGCGCGGTTTGCGCGCGGAATGCCGGGCGGTACATATCCAAAACGCTTGCCGCGGGGTGGGCAAAATCGCCAGGCATGGTCGCGCGGAGAAGATAGGCCAGGCGAAAGCGATCCGGCCCCCGCCAATCGACCGCCGCGCGGAACCGGTCGGTCCGAAACTCCGTGTGTTCGGCCACCGTGTCGAGCGCAAGCCAGTCCAGCGCCGCGACATCGCCGCTGGCCAAAAGGGTCGGGCTTTCGATCTCGAACCCCGCGGGCAGCGGATCCTCGACCATCAGGCGCGCGGCGCGATCGCGTTCAGGCCGGACGGTCAGAACCGCGACCAACCGGGTGCCAAGAGGCACGCGGGTGCTGTCAACCGGCTGACCATCGAGGTCGAATTATTGGCGCGTGATCTGATAACCATTGCCTTGGGCGGGCGCTGGCTGCGTCGGTTGGCCGAAAACTGTCAGCACCGTCTGGACAGGCTCACTGCCCGCGTTGCGAAAAAGAACCGGCGCTTGGGTCAGGTCCGCGGCCGTCAGGCGGACAATGCCGGGCTGCGGCACCGGTGCGCCATCGCGCAAAAGGTCCAAGGATGGCCCATCGCGGCGCAACGCCCGCGCGGCAAGAAGGGTCCAAACACGCTCCTGCGGGGAGGCGTGCGGCCGGGCACTGTCGGCGGCGATACGGGTGGCGAGCCGGTCAAGGTCGATGGCGTCGCTGCCCGCCTCTGCGGCCAGGGTCAAAACGGCGGCGCGGTCGCGGGCGGGGGTGCCGAAATCGCCCCGCCAGCGCCGGTCCCCGCCATCGCCGGCCTCATGCCCACGCGCCGCCGCACGAAAAAGCGCGTCAGCGCGGCGCGGATCGCCATAGGCCGCAAGCGCCGCGCCAAGATGCGCCCGGGCCAGCGGCGTCGCGAAATCAGCCTCTTTCGCGTCTGCATAATAGCGCAGATCGCCGATGGCCGCGCGCCCGGCGCCTGCAAGGACGTACAGCGCATAGGCCAGCCCCTCTCCCCCCGCTTCGAAATCGGGCGCGGCGTTGACCCGGTTTTCCAAATGCGCAAGGGCCGCGGCCATGGCGGGGGCAGGCACGGCGTGGCCCGCGGCCTCGGCCCGGCGCAGGAAATCGGTGGCATAGGCGTCGAGCCAAAGTCCGTCTGTGCCGAAAGCCGACCACAATCCAAAGCCGCCATTGCGGCCCTGATTGGCCAGGACGCCCGCGATGGCCGTGGCCATCCGGTCGCCGAGGGCGGGTGCGCGCGCGCGGTCCAGCGCGGCGGCGACATCTTCATGCGTTAAAAGCGGCAGCGCGCGTGAGATGATTTGCTCGGTGCACCCAAAGGGATAGGCGTCGAGCGCGGCCAGCAGTCCGGCAACGTCAAAGCGCGCGAGCGGCCCTGCGCTGAACACCGCGGTGGCTGTGTCGCTGGCGAGCCCCGCAAAAACCTCTGGCCCCAGTGTCATTGCGTCGCCGGGGCGCAGCGCGATCCGGTTCTGGCGTGCCAACACCGGATCGTTGCGGCGGATGCCAAGGGTCAGGTCCTTGGTCAGCACCCGCCCGCCCGGCAGCGTCAGCCCGACGCGCAGCGCCGCGTCGCCGGTGGCCCCAGCCTCTAGCGGGATGGTCACCGCCGCCCGCCCGCCCGCGTCCAGCGAGACAGAGCGCGCATCGTCAAGCGGCAGGACAGCGTCGCCCGTAACGCGGAGTGTCATCGCCCCCGCCGCGCCGCCGACATGGGCCAGGTCAAGCCGCAGCGCAGCCCGGTCGCCCGGCGCCAGAAAGCGCGGCATCGACGCAGTCATCACGACGGGGTCGCGCACAGTGACATCGGCGCTGGCCGCGGCGACCCCGCTTTCCGACCAAAGGATCGCCATCACGGTGAGGCGACCGTTAAAGTCCGGAAGATCGAAGCGGGCGGCCACGCTGCCCTCTGCTCCGACCTCAAGCGGGCCGGAAAACAGGGCCACCAGATCCTCGTTCGGCGGCGGACCAAGACCGCCGCCGCCCCCATCGCCGCCAGAGCGCAGCGCGCTAACACGCCCCGCGCGGCCATCGATCAGACGCCCGTAAAGATCCCGCATCTCCACCCCAAGCCGCCGCTGGCCAAGGTAGTGCCGGGCCGGGTCGGGCACGTCAAAACCGGTAAGGTTCAGGATCCCCCGATCCACGACCGCGATGGTCGCGAAAACCCGCTCGCCCTCGGGCCGCGCGGTGGTTTTCAGGACGATGTCGAGCGGTGCGCGCGGCGCGGCGGTCTCGGGCAGGAGGAGCTCGCCGGACAGCGTCCGAGGGCCGGGGTCGAGCGGCGCCCAAGCCAGCCCAACCGCCCGCCGCGGCCCGCGCCCGGCAGCGGCGCCCGGCTGGATCAGGGTCGCTGTCACATAGGCGCCGGGCCGCCAAGCCTCGGTCACCGGCAGGATGATGGTGCGCGCGCCCCTCGGCACGGTTTCGGTCTTTTGCGCGATCACGCCGTCGCCGATCACAGTGATCAAAAGCGTGCCGGCGACCGCAGCCTCAACCCGCAGCGCCGCGCTGTCGCCAACCGCGTAGTGGTTTTTGTCCAGCGCGACGGCCAGCCGGTCGGGCGTTTCGCTGGCGGCGGTCGCGCCGAACCAACCGGCCGAGAAACGCAGCGAGGTAAGCGGATAGGCCCCGCCCGTCTCGGCCTGGAGCGTGAGCTCGTAGCGGCCCCAATTCACCGGCGCGGCAATCTCACCGAGTGCCGAGGTTTGCAGCGCAAGCCTGCCCTCGGCCACCCGCTCCCGCCGTGTTATGGGTTCATATTGCCACCGGCCGCCGACCTCGTACCACTGATACTCCGTGATGATGCGAGACAGGGTCCACTGCACCGGGTCGAGGGCGATGCGCGCCAAGGCATTATCCGCTGCATCGGCGACGCCCATTGCGCCCTTTACGGCCTCTGCGGCCAGCGCGCCCTCTGCGGCCGGCGCGCCTTCTGCGGTCGGCGCGCCCTGTGCGCCCTCTGCGGCCAGCGCGCCGCCAACCTCTGGGTCCGTCGGCCCGCCGCCAAGGCCCGGCGCGGGCAGCGCCTCATCTCTGCCC
>CALCPC010000513.1 GCA_937900975.1 uncultured Paracoccaceae bacterium | reverse complement strand
GACGGATCCTATGCTGGTCACCGGGACTGTGACGGACCGCCACCCAGCCGAACCACTGTCTCCCGGCCAAGCGTCGCCACGACCGCGACTTCGTGCGCTCCATGGGTCGTCGGTCTTGGTCCGGCGGTTGGGCGAGACGGCAGGCGGGCCGCGCGAGGGCGCGCGCAATTTGGGACCAGAGCCATCTCATCGGCCAACACCTCGGTCGTCCCGGTCTACCGGTTCGGCCTAGGCCCCCCGCCCCGCGTCGTCATAAGACCAGCCCGCAACCCGTCCAGCGTCCGAACTCCGGTGCCGGCGGTGACTCACCATGCTATCCCTGCTGGGCACGCAGCACACTCGTTTCGCGAGAAACCAGAACCCCATCACGCTGTCTTACACCAAATACTTCAACAGGTTATGTAATGTTCAGGTCCGCAGATATCTCGAAACGCTGTAGACCATCTGACATCTCTATCGACAAGTTCTACGCCGTCGACCCCCGGCCCTCCGCGTAGCCACGACGCGCGCCGCCGAAACCCCTCCTTTGACCCGACCGCTCAAGAACAATGACTCGACTTTTTACGCCGCAATACGAGATTTCGCCGAAATCGGGCGAAAGAGCCATATTGATGCGGCCGGCGTCAAAGGGTTTCGGCCGATGCCCAGACCGCAAAACGACGCTGCAGCAGGCGGTTTCCGGGCCTTTTGCGCCCCAGCGCAGCCAAACCCTCCGCGCCATCTCGGCATGCAAAAGCAAGGCCGCGCCCCACCCAAAAACGGCACGCACGCCACACCATTGGCGTCGCCACGCACGCGGTGGCTGGACGGCCTCTTCCCGGGGCCGTACACCCTGGCACAGAAGAGCGTCTGGCTGGGTGGGATCATGCGAATTCTTGTGACCAATGATGACGGCATCAACGCCCCGGGGCTTCGGGCCGCGGAGGAGATCGCCACCACCATCGCCGGAGCGGATGGTGAGGTTTGGGTGGTGGCCCCGTCGCTGGAACAGTCGGGCGTCAGCCACGCGATCTCCTTCGTGCATCCGCTCCGCTTCGATGCAATCGGGCCGCGCCGCTTTGCCGTCGAGGGCACGCCGGCCGATTGCGTGCTGGCGGCGTTGAGCGAGATTATGGTCGACACGCCCCCCGATCTGGTTCTCTCGGGCGTAAACCGGGGCCACAACGTCGCCGAAGACACGCTCTATTCCGGCACCATCGGCGCGGCGATGGAGGCGGCAATGCAAGGCCACCGGGCCATCGCGATGTCGCAATATTTCGGCCCCGCCAACCGCGCAGACGGTGTCGACGGCTTTACCGCCGCGCGCGCGCTCGGCGCCTCAATCGCCGCCCGGCTTGCCGCCGACGCGGTTTGGGCCGACAACCGCTATGGCGTCTTTTACAACGTCAATTTCCCGCCCATCGCAGATCCCGCCGCGGCGAAGGGCATCCGCGCGACGTTTCAAGGCCACCGTCCCGGCCCCAGCTTTCGGATGACCTCAGAAGAGGCGCCGAACAAGCGGCGCTATTTCTGGCTGAGCCACGCCAGCAGCAACGCCCAGACCGAACCGGGGTCGGACAGCCGCGAATGCCTAGAGGGCTGGGCCACGGTCACCCCGCTGCGCGCCGATCTGACCGCGCGGGACGTTTTGGCGTCGCTGGAGACGCTCTTTGGCGGCTGATCCCCGGACGATGGAGCTGACGCTGCGGCTGCGGATGGCCGGCGTCACCGATACGGCTGTGCTGTCCGCGAGGGAGGCGACGCCGCGCGACGCCTTCCTCTCCCGCACCTTTCGCGACCGCGCGTGGGAGGATGCAGCACTGCCCATCGCCTGCGGTCAGACGATCAGCCAGCCTTCCGTCGTTGGGCTGATGACCCAGGCGCTGGAGCTTGATCGCCGCGCGAAGGTGTTGGAGGTGGGCACAGGCTCTGGCTACCAGGCCGCGATCTTGTCACGCCTTGCCCGGCGGGTCTATTCGACAGAGCGCCACCGCGCCCTCGCCCGCGCCGCGCGTGAGACGCTGGAGGCGATGGATCTGGTCAACGTCACGGTCATCGCCTCGGACGGGACGCTTGGCCTGCCGGGCCAGGCACCGTTTGACCGCATCCTTCTGACCGCCGCTGCCGAGGATCCGCCCGCGCCGCTTTT
>CALCPC010000512.1 GCA_937900975.1 uncultured Paracoccaceae bacterium | reverse complement strand
GAGCCCGGCGGCGTACAGCACTCATAAAGCGCGCGGTAGAACTCAAGCCCTGCGACGGCGCCGGCGGAGTTTGCAAACCCCTCAACCTCATAGGGTTCGTTTGGGTTGGCGTAGTCAAAGCCATAGTTGTAGAGCGCGTTGGTCACGCCCATCGTGATCCCCTCGGACCCCCGCTCGGTGTAGATGGAGGCGCCGTAGACGGTGGTGCCGTCGATCTCGCGCCCCTGAAAGAAGGTCGCGATGTCGCGCAAGTCTTCCAGCGTGGCGGGCGGCGCCAGCGCGCGGCCGTAGGTGGCTTGAAACTCTTCCTGCAGCTCTGGGCGCTCAAACCAATCGCGGCGGTAGGTCCAGCCGACGACATCCCCAAACGCCGGCAGCGCCCAGTAATTCGGCGTACCCTTCGGCCATTCGGCATAGCCTGTGACAGTCGCGGGGATGAAATTGGCCATATCGATGCCCTGTTCATCGAAAAAGTCGTTCAGCTTGACATAGTGCCCCGCCTCTGCCGCGCCGCCGATCCACTGGCTGTCCCCGATCTTAAGATCGCTAAGCTGCCCTTCAGAGTTCTTTGCGTTCAACATCCGGTCGGCGAAATTGGGCCAATGCTCGAACTCAAACCGCTTGGTGTGGCCGGACTGCGCCTCAAATTCGCGGCTCAGTTCGACCAGCGCGTTGGCCGGATCCCAGGCGGCCCAGCACAGCGTTAGCTCTTCAGCTGCGGCGGCGGGCGCGCCAAGGCCGGTGACGGCAGCCGCCAACGCGGCCGACACAGAAAGCGTTCGTGTCAAATCTTTATCCTCCCAGATCTGGTCGCCGCCTCTGCGCGCCGACTCGTTGCTGAAAGATGTGTATTTGAGGTACGTACCTCAAAGCAAGCAAATTCTGAGGCACGCACCTCAGAATTCTTGCAATCCCCCAACGAACCTGAGACAACACCGCCTTCAAGACCCCCCGCGCCGGAAACCCTGCATGCGCCCGACGACCAAAGATCTCGCCAAAGCCGCGGGTGTTAGCCTCGCCACCGTCGACCGCGTCTTGAATGAGCGTCCGGGCGTCCGCCCCAAAACGGTCGAAGCCGTGACCGAGGCGATTGCGCGCATTGGCTTTGTGCGCAACCAGTCGGCGGCCAACCTCGCCCGGCAAAAGGTCTATCGGCTTGCGTTTCTCTTGCCAGAGAACGGCGATCAGTTCCGGGATGCCCTGACCGCAAGCATTGCCGAGGCACGCCAGACGCTTGCCTCTGACGCGATCCAGATCGCAACGCAAGCCGCCTTGCCAAACGACCCCCACCGGACCGCCGACCTGATCGCTGGGCTCAGCGCCGAGGATCTGGACGGCGTGGCGATTATGGCCCCCGCGTCGCCGCAAGTTCGGGACGCGACGCTGCGCCTTGCGCAGGCCGGGGTCGCGGTCGTCAGCTTCGTTTCCGGTCAACAAAACGACGTCGCCTTCGATTTTGTCGGGATCGACAATCGCGCCGCCGGCGCCACGGTTGGGCGTCTTCTCGGGCGCTTTGCCGGCGGCCAGACAGGCAAAATCCTGGTCGTGGCCGAGACGATGACGGCGCTCGACAGCGTGGAGCGGCGCCTTGGCTTCGATCAGATCATGACGCGAGAATTTCCGAACCTCACCGTGCTGCCGTCGCTTGAGACGCATGGCCGCGAGGATCGCGCCCAAAAAATAATCGGGCACGCCTACCGCCACCACAACAACATCGTCGGCGTTTATGTCATCGCCACAGAGGGCCGGCAGGCGCTGTCGGCGATCCTGAAGACAACAGATCCGAAACGTCAGGTGATCGTCGCGCATGAGCATACCGGCTTTACTGAGCGGCTTTTGGTGACGGGCTGTCTTGACGCGATCATCGCGCAGTCCACCGGCCATCTTGTGCGCAGCGCCGTGCGCACGCTGAAGGCGCGCATCGACGGGCAGGAGCCCATCGCCTCGCAAGAGCGGATCCGCATCGAAATCTTGTTGCGCGAAAACCTCGGCCTGCCTCATCAGAGCTAGGCCGCGGCTTTAGCAAACTCGGCGCTGCCTCTTATCGCACGCCCCAAAACCCACGGGCCGGCCCCTTTGCCAACGGCCTTCGAGAAAGCGCCGGCGGAGCGACACCCCGGCAAAAGAACCCGCGGGCCCTGACGTGGACCTGTCCCGTTTTCGTGCCGCTCCTAGCGGTCGTTTAGAGCATTTTCCGTTCAAAGTGAGTCAGTCATCATCAGAAATCGCTGTCTCAAGATCAGCATCCTGCTGATCTTGAGACAGCGATTTCTGATCCAATGTGAACGGAAATTGCTCTAGCCCGGCTGTTTCGTGGTCCGAAGATAGGGCAGTTTTTTATCAAAACTGCCGAATTTCTCGGTCGCTTCGTCGTCGCCCACGGCCGCCGTGATGATGACATCGTCGCCCTGTTTCCAGTTCGCCGGTGTCGCCACTTTGTGGTTTGCGGTCATTTGGATCGAATCGATGGCGCGCAGCAACTCGGCAAAATTGCGGCCCGTCGTCATCGGGTAGGTCAGCGACAGCTTCACCTTTTTATCCGGCCCAACCACAAAGACAGAGCGTACAGTGGCGTTGTCGGCCGGTGTCCGATCCTCGGGGTTGCCGGAGGCGGTTTCGGGCAGCATGTCGTAGAGCTTTGCAACCTTCATGTCGGGGTCGCCGATCATCGGGTAATCGACGCTGTTGCCCGAATAAGCCTCGATATCCGCCTTCCATTTGAGGTGGTTCTCAACCGGATCGACCGAGATGCCGAGGATCTTGGTGTTGCGCTTGGCAAACTCCCCCGCCATGCCGGCCATAACCCCAAGCTCGGTCGTGCAGACGGGGGTAAAATCCTTGGGATGGCTGAACAAGACGGCGTATCCGTCGCCAATCAAGTCGTGAAAGCTGATTTCGCCGGCGGTGGTATCGGCGGTGAAATCGGGTGCGGTCTCGTTGATGCGTAACGCCATCTTTTCCCCCTTTGAGTTTTCTGGCCTGGCCAGGGCGTCACACATCGCGTGTCGGCCTGCAAATTTCAAGACCCGGGGCCGCGATGGTTGGGTTGAGATGCGGCGCTCGCTGTGCGCTGGGTTACCGGGGGGGATGCCGAAATCCATCGTGCCCGGCAAGATTTTTCAATGCCTAGGGTAGGCCGCCGCGTCCGTTTCAGTGCGGCGGGCGGCGGTGTCGCCGGTCTTGTCCGTGGGTAACGGCGGCACGGCTTGCAGGTCTTCAGGTTCGGCTTTGAGGTCGAACGCCTCCGCGTTTTTCAGCGCGGGCTTACACGAAAGTGACCGGTTTGGCGGCCCTGGCCGCCGCGGTCACAACAGCCGAAAAAAGCGCGACGGATGCCGCGCTTTAC
>CALCPC010000511.1 GCA_937900975.1 uncultured Paracoccaceae bacterium | reverse complement strand
CACCCGCCGGCGGGCGCGGGCCCGGCCGCCAGATGCGGCCGCGGCGCTGGCCGCCCTCGGCGCCCTGCCCGAGGACGCGCGCCGGGTGGCCCTTCTGCACCTTCTCAAGGCCGGCGCGCCGGCGCGTTTCGCCGCGCTCAAAGGCCAGCTCTACCGCCCCGACAGCCCGCTGACCGTTGCGGACCTTGAGCGGGAGGTGCGTGCGCTTGCTTGACCTCGCCACCCCCTGGGTGCTGCTCCTCGCCCCCTTGCCGCTGCTGGCGATGCGCCTCTTGCGGCCGGCGGAGGCGCGGGGCGGCGCGCTGGCGGTGCCGGACCGGATCGGGGCGGCGCTCCTCCGCGCCTCCGGCACCGCGGCGGCGCGGCGGGACATTCGCCTGACCCATGTTCTGCGCTGGGGCGCTTGGGCGCTGCTGCTCCTGGCCCTCGCCGGGCCGCGGACGCTGGCCCCGGTCCAGGCGCTCAAGGTCAGCGGGCGGGATCTTGCCATCGCGCTGGACCTCTCGGGCTCCATGGTGCGGGACGACTTTTACCTCGATGAAGCGCAGGTCACGCGACTGGAGGCGGTGCAGCGGGTCGGGGCCGATTTCGCGCGCCGGCGCGCCGGCGACCGCGTAGCGCTGATTTTCTTCGGCTCACAGGCCTATTTCGCAACGCCGTTCACCTTTGACGTGGAAGCGGTGGCGCGCGCCATCGAGGCGGCGACGATCGGCATCTCGGGCCGGGCCACGAACATCTCGGACGGGCTCGGCCTCGCGCTCAAACGGATGGAGACGTCCGAGGCCGCCTCTAAGGTCGTTATCCTGCTCAGCGACGGGTCCAACAATGCCGGCACGACCGATCCGCGCGGGGTGGCGGGCCTGGCCGCGTCGATGGGGGTTCGGGTCCACACCATCGCCCTCGGGCCCAAAGACCTGACCGAGGCGGAGACGGGCGAGCGCGGCGTGGTCGACGCCGCCACCCTTCGGGCGATCAGCGAGGTTTCGGGCGGCACCACCTTCCGCGTCCGCACGACCGAGGATTTGGCGGAGGTCGCGGACGCGCTCGACCGGCTGGAGGCCACCGACAGCGACGGTCTGTCGGCGGAGGTCTATCACGAGCACTGGACCTGGCCGGCGGGGCTCGCAGCGCTGCTGATCCTTGGCCTTGCGTGGCGGGACCGGTGATGGAGGGGCTTGAGATCACGCTTCTGCGGCCGCTCTGGCTTGTTGCCCTGCCGGTGGTGGCGGGTCTCGGCTGGTGGATGCTGCGCCGCAGCCGCGGGCTGGGGGACTGGCGCCGGGCGGCCGACCCCGCGCTTTTGCGCGCGCTGGCGATGCTCGGCAAGGTCGAGCCGCAGGCGCGCAACCTGCCGTTGCTCGCGGCCCTCGGTGTTGCGGCGCTGGCCGTGCTCGCCCTGGCGGGACCGGCGGTGGAGCGGCGCGACAGCCTGAGCTATCGCAACCTCGACGGGGTGGTTCTGGTCGTCGACGCCTCCGCCAGCGTGGTCGAGGACCCGCGCTGGCCGCAGGCGCTGACCCTGTCGCGGTTCGCCGTCGCGGGGCTCGGCACGCGGCCCGGCGGTACGGTTGTCTTCGCTGGCGACGCCTATGTGGCGACCGACCTCACGATGGACCATCTGCAGCTTGGCCAGACCGTCTCGCTGATCGACGCCGAGACGGTGCCCGACCCCGGCTCGCGGCCCGAGCGGGGGCTGGCGCTGGCCGCGCGAATGCTGCGGGAGGGGGGCGTGGTGGCGGGCGATGTCCTGCTGCTCAGCGACGGGGGGGGGCGGGGGCCGGCCTCGCTGGCCGAGGCCGAGGCGCGGGCGGCGCTGGGCGCGCGGCTTTCGGGGATCGCGCGCGGCCCGACAGCCGCCGCCGCGAGCCATGCGACCGTGGGCGGCGGGCGGGTCTTTGGGCTGGGAGAGGTCGAGGCGCTGACGGCCTGGCTGGCCGAGGATGCCCGCACGCGGCTGGAGCGGCAGGACTATCCGCTGCTCTTCTGGGCGGATCACGGGCGGCTGTTGCTGGCGCTGGCGCTGATCCCGATGCTGCTGTTGTTCCGGCGGCGGGCGGCATGAGGGCGCTGGCCGCCCTCACAGCCTTTGCGCTGGCACTGGCGATCCTCCTTGGCGGGGCGGCCCCTTTCGGCCGGATCCTGCTTGCGCTCGGCCTGCCGGGGCCGGCGGCGGCGTTGCTTGAGGATCCGGGCTGGCGCGGCACGGCGCTCTACCGCGCCGGGGACATGGGCGGCGCGGCCGAGGCGTTTCGGGGGGCCGGGGCGCAGTACAATCTGGGCAATGCCCAGGCCCGGGCGGGCGCCTACGCCGCCGCGCTTGAGGCCTATGATCTGGCGATTGCGGCGGGCGACGATGACGCCCGGGCGAATTTCGATCTGGTGGCGGCCTATTTCGCCGGCCTCGGCCTCGACCCCGATGCGCTCGGCCTCATTCCCAAGCGCGAGACCGGACCCGAGGCCGAGGGCTTCGTGGCCCAGGGCAACGGGCGCGCCGCGGGGACGGGTGACGAGGTCACCAACAGCAACACCATGCTGGGGCTG
Source organism: uncultured Paracoccaceae bacterium (assembly GCA_937900975.1). GTDB lineage: Bacteria > Pseudomonadota > Alphaproteobacteria > Rhodobacterales > Rhodobacteraceae > Algicella. The sequence goes on along the minus strand of CALCPC010000511.1, from coordinate 5,416 downwards.
GCCGAGCTTGACAGCCGGGGGCGTCTCGGGGTGCGCCGGATCTTCGACGATGCGTTCATGGTCGCCGATGAGCGCTGGCTCGCCCAGCTCTCAGATGTCCCGGGGGAGTACCTCAAGGCGCGCATCGGCCATGAGGCCAAGCGGCGCGCGAAGCTGGGACTGGCCCCGCCCGAGGCCGAGGATCCGCGATGAGGGCGCTTCTGATCCTCGCCCTCTGGCTGATCACCACTCCGCTGGCGCTGGCGCAGACGCGCGCCGTTCTGCCGGGGGAGTTACAGCTTTCGGTCGAGGTCGAGGCCAGCGCACACACGCCCTTCGTGCGCGAGATGGTGCTGCTGACCATCCGCGGCCAGTACACGCGCCACATCACCCGCGAGACCCTGGTCCAGCCCGATTTCGACGGGTTCAGTTGGGCCCAGCTTGGGCCCGACACATGGGCGGAGGAGCGGATCGACGGGCGCCTGGTCAAGACGTTCGCACGGCGCATGGCGATTTATCCCGACCGGGCCGGCACGCTGACCATCGGCGCCTTTGCTCACAAGCTGACGCTGACGGACGAGGCCGATGACTGGTTCGAGCATCAGATCGCGTCGGCCCCGGTGACGATCGAGGTGGCACCGGCGCCCGCGGACGCGGGGTGGTGGTTTCCGACGCGCAGCCTCAAGGTCTCGGATCAGTGGTCGAATTCGCCCGCGCTCCTCAAGCCCGGCGAGGGGGTGCTGCGGGTCGTGCGGCTGGAGGCGCTGGGGGTCACGCCCGAAATGATCCCGCCGATGCCCGAACTGACCTCGCCCTCGGCCGTGATCTTTCCGCATCCCGAAAAGCGGCTGGTGGAGCTTTCGCCCGAGGGGCCGATCACCTATGCCTTCTGGCGCTGGACGATCCGGCCCAGCAATGATGTCTCGACCATCGTGGAACCGCTGAGCGTTGACTACTACGACACGCGGACGCGGACGCAGCGCACGGTTGAGATTTCGGCGCAGCGCGTGGCTTACGGCGATGTCGTGCCTGAGGCCCCGCGGCCGGATCGGTCCGCGCCCGCGCCTGCAGGGTTGCCAGGTTGGCCGGCGCTGCTGGCGGCGCTGCCGGTGTTTTTCGGCGGACTGGCCTTGGTGATGCGCGGGCGGGGCGATTTCGGGCCGGCCGCGCTGCGGCGGTTCCCCAGCCTCGATCCGCTGGCGCGCGCGCTGACGGCGGCGTCCCGGCGGGACGACGCACACGGCGCCAGACTCGTCGCTGCGGCCCTTTTGCGCCGCGACGGGCCGACGGCGCAGCGGACGGCGCTGCTCGGCCGTTTCGACCGCGCGCTTTTCGCGCCCGATCAGCCAAAACCCGACCTGCGCACCTTCGCCCGCGCCTTCCTAAAGCGGCCCGGATAGGCCGCGACACCAGAAACCTTGAAAACTGGAGCCCACCCGGTACGGTTGAGGGCAAGAAGGGGTTGGTGCTGTGCGTCAAACCCCCAATGGGAGGATAACATGCAAACCGAGAGGGAGCGACTGGTCGCCCGGACGTATGAATCCGTCCTTATCGTCGACGACCATCCCCTTTACAGCGATGCCCTGGCCGCCGCGCTTGAACTGGCCTTCCCTTGCTGCCGGATCGAGAAGGCCGAGACGCTGAACGAGGCGATCGCCTGCCTTGAGGGCGGCTTTGCGCCGGAGCTGGTGATGTTCGACCTAAAGCTGCCCGATGTGACCGGGATCTCGGGTTTCATGCGGTTGCGCAGGCATCTGCCAGATACGCCCGTGCTCGTGATTTCGTCGTTGGCATCCGCGGCGCTGGTGCAGTCGCTTCTGCGCGAGGGCGCCATCGGTTTCCTGCCCAAGGACAGCTCCGCGCAGGAGTTGCGCGCCGTTCTGGCCCGGATCGCGGAGGGCGAGACCCATGTGCCGCACGCCTTTCAAGCGCACGGGGACGCGGCCGCGCACCGGCGCTGTGGCAGCGAGATGAACCCGATGTTGGCATCGCTGACCCCGCAGCAACAAAAGATCATGCGGCTGATCTGCGCCGGTAAGCCCAACAAGCAGATCGCCTATGAACTGTCGCTGGCCGAAGCCACGGTTAAGGCGCATATCACCGCGCTGTTGCGCCGGCTTGAGGTGAACAACCGTACCCAGGCGGCCGTGCTGGTCGAGGCTGCCCTCGCGACCAATCCCAGCGACGACCCCGAGGCGCGCGCCTTTCTGAACCGCTAGGCCCCGGGCATGCGCGACACCGTCCCCACGCCCGCCTATGTCACCGTCGGTGTGTCCCACAGCCGCGATGCCGCAACCGCCGTGCGGGAGGCGACGGAGGCGCTGGCGCTCGACGAGACGCGGTTCCTGCTGGTTTTCGTGCCCCAGGGCCATGATCTGGAGGCGCTGGCGGCCGCGCTTGGTCAGCGCTGCGGCGGGGTGCCGGTCTTTGGCTGCACCTCGGCCGGGCAAATCACCGAGATGGGCTACGAGACCGAGGCCTTTCTGGTGCTGGCCTTCCCCAAGGCGCATTTTCGCTGTGCCTCAATCCTGTTCGAACCTCTGAATCCCCTTCAGATCACCGGGATCGCGACCCATGCCAAGCGGTTGGCCGAGAACTTCTCGCACACTGCGGGTTGGAACCGGCTGGCGCTGGTCTTTGCCGACGGGCTGTCCAAGCAGGAGGATCTGCTGATCTCGGCGCTGTCCAACGTGCTGGACGACATGCCGGTTTTCGGGGGCTCGGCCGGGGACGGGTTGCGGTTCGAAGAGACCTTCGTGCTGCACAACGCCACGTTCCCTCGCGACGCGGCACTCCTTGTCCTTTTGGAGACCAATCTGGGGTTCCAGGGTCTCGGCTTCGACCATTTCCTGCCCACCGACCGGCAGGTCGTGATCACGGAGGCCAACCCGCGGGAGCGTCTGGTCTATGAGATCAACGGCGCTCCGGCGGCCTGCGAATACGCGCGGCTTGTCGGTTGCAAGGTCGAGGATCTGTCGCCGCAAGTCTTTGCGGAAAACCCGATGCTGGTGGAGCACAACCAAAACCATTATGTCCGCGCCATCAGCGACGCGACCGAGGGTCATGCCCTGTCCTTTCTGGCGGCCATCGACGACGGGCTTATCATGTCGCTCGGCAAGGGGCGCGAGATCATGGCGACGCTGACGGACGGGTTGGCCATCGCCGACTGCAGCGGGCGAGCGCCGGATTTCATCCTTGGTTTCGACTGCGCGCTGCGCAAGCTTGAGATCGAGCACAAGCAGTTGAGCGGCGCGGTGTCGGCGGTGTTGCGGGACCGCCGCGTCTATGGCTTCAACACCTTCGGCGAGCAGCACCGCGGGCTGCATATGAACCAGACCTTTGTGGGCATCGCCTTTTTCGGCACCGATGCCGACGGCCTGACATGAGCCTGATCGACACCAGCCAGCCGGCGGCTGTCCAGCTTGACCGGCAGGCCAAGATCATCGACGCGCTGATGCGCCGCGCCAGCCGGCAGAAGGACATGGACCTGTCGGCTTTCAGCGCGTTCCAGTCGGCCATCGAGCTGCAGGAGAAGATCGACGCCCAGTCCCGCGACCTGGCGCGCGCCACGACCGAACTGGAAAGCGCGCGCTATGATCGGGAGCGGACCCGCAAGAGCCTTGTCGAGGCGCTGTCGTCGATGGAGGAGGGGCGCGCGCTTTTCGCCGACGGCAAGCTTGAGGTGTTCAACGAGCTTTTCCGGCGTCTCCTGCCGGACGTGACCGGGATGATCTCACCCGGCATGCAAATAGACCGCTACTTCGCGTTGATGTCGGAGAGCCGTTATCTGGCCTCCGACGGCAAGATGCTGGGCCAGGCCTTGATGCTCGGTCTTGCGGGCGATGAGGGTGAGCGGGGCAATCCCAGCAACTCACTGGTCCTCGAACTGACCCACGATCGGTGGTATCAACTCCGGATCCAGCGCACCTCGTCCTTGAACATCGTGGTGTTGTTCACCGAGATCACCTCGCTGGTGCGGCGGACCCGGATCGAGCGGGAGCATCTGATCGACCGGCAGGCCGACTACCTGCAGGCGGTGTTCCACAACTCCAGCTCCGGCATGTGCAAGCTGTCGCCCACTTGCGAGATCGAGATGCAGAACCGCCAGTTTCGCGAGATGCTGGGCGTGCCGCTTACCGTCGCGCAGGTGGGCGCCTCGCGCGACGGGCTGCTCGACTATGTCGGCGCGCGCGCTCTGCCTGGGGATGAAGCCATGTTCTCGGCGGCGCACTGGCGCCGGCAGTTGCGCGCGCGCGGGCGGTTTGAGCGGCGCGTCCGGCCCGGGCGGGAGCGGGTGCTGAACGTCCAGGCAAGCACTTTGCCCGATGGCGGGTTTCTGATCGAGCTGACCGACGTCACCCTCGAAGCCCGCACCACCGAGACGCTGGAGACGCGGGTGTTCGAGCGGACGGCCGCACTGACCGAGGCCAACGCCCGGCTGACCGAGCAATACGAGACCAAGGCGCGGGTGGAGGAGGAGTTGCGGCTCGCCAAGGAACGGGCAGAGGAGGCCGTGGCCTCCAAGACCCGGTTTCTGGCCGCGGCCAGTCACGACCTGCTGCAGCCCATAAACGCCGCCAAGCTGCTGATCTCGACCCTGAAGGAAGCCGCCTACGGCACCGGTCTCAGCACCACCGTAGAGCGGCTGGACGGCGCCTTTGCCTCGGCCGAGTATCTGCTGCGCTCGCTTTTGGACATCTCGCGGCTCGAAAGCTCCGACCACACCGCTGTCAGCCCGTCGAATGTCAGTCTGAGCAGCATTCTGGAGGCCGTCCATGCCGAACAGGCCCTGGTGGCGGCGGAAAAGAACGTCGCTTTGACGGTCGTGTCGTCGACAACCGTGGTGCGGTCCGATCCGCTTTACCTTTTGCGGTCGGTGCAGAATCAGGTGGTCACTGCCATCCAGTACACACCGCCCGGCGGACGGGTGCTTGTGGGGTGCCGCAGACGCGGCGACAAGATCGTGCTGGAGGTCTGGGATACGGGCGTTGGCATCGCGCTGAAGGATCAGGAGATCATCTTTCGGGAGTTCACGCGCACCGGCGACGCCCGCCCCAACACCGGGGTCGGCCTGGGTCTGTCCATCGTGGAGCGGACCTGCCGGAATTTCGGGCATCGGGTCTGGGTCCGCTCCAAACCCGGCCGGGGGTCGGTGTTTCATCTGGAAATGGACGCGATCGGGACGGATCAACCGGGTAAGGAGCCGATGCGCCTTCTCGCGGATCAGGACGACACGGCGCTGGACCAGATCGTGCTGGTGGTTGAGAACGACGAGGATGTTCTGTTCGCCACCATCGCCCGGCTTGAGCGGTGGGGGGCCAGCGTTCTGGCCGCGCGGTCAACGGCCGAAGCGCTCAAGATGGTTGGGGATATCGGCATGCCGCCCGACATCGTTCTTGCCGACTATCAGCTCGATGGCGAAGAGCGGGGCACGGCT
>CALCPC010000510.1 GCA_937900975.1 uncultured Paracoccaceae bacterium | reverse complement strand
GTTCACCGTGCCAATTATGACCCGCTCGCCCGCCTCAAAGAACCCGCGCCAAAAAACGGGAGACGCGCCGGGGATGGGGGAGGGGCCGCTGTCTTCGATCTTCAGAAAAAGAATGCCGTCTTGCTCTACCCGCTCAAGCACGCGGATCGCTTCGACATCGCCGCTGCGGCCGAGCGTGACGCGCCCGGGACCGTCGGCGAGAAAGTCACCGAGCGCTGTCAACGAACCCGGCAATGGGGCGGCCGAGATGCTGGCGGCCAAGACGCCTTCGACCGGGGCGGCGCCGGTGGGGGGCTCTCCGTTCAGGACGGCGCAATCGCCAAAAAGGACGAAACCGCCCGCGCGGGTGACATCGACGCTGACCGGATCGACGCAGAACCCTTCGGGCGCCACCATCGTGACGCGGGTGCCGGCGACGCGAAGCTCGGCCCGGTCCACCGCTGTGACCCGCGCGGCACAACCCGCCACGACAAGAAGCCCGAGCGCAAGCAGCGCCGCCCGGGCGCCGCGCCGATCAAAGATCGGCATAGGCATGGCGCTCTGCCCCGCCGCCGGGATGTGTCACGGCGCCCTTATGCGTCTCCCCCACGGTTTGGGCGTATTTCCACAAGGCGCCAGAGGCGTAGATCGTCGGACGCGGGCCGGCCCAGGCGGCTTTGCGCACCTCCATCTCGGCCGCGTCCACATCGACCGAAATCGTGCCCGCGATGGCGTCGAGCGTGATGATGTCGCCATCCCGGACCAGCGCGATGGGCCCGCAATGCGCGGCCTCGGGACCCACATGCCCGACGCAGAACCCGCGTGTCGCGCCCGAGAATCGGCCATCGGCGATCAGCGCGACTTTCTTGCCCATCCCCTGACCCGAAAGCGCGGCCGTGGTTGCCAGCATCTCGCGCATGCCCGGCCCGCCTGCGGGACCCTCGTTGCGGATCACGATGACCTCACCCTCCGCATAGCTGCGCGCTTGGACGGCGGCGAAGGCGTCCTCCTCACACTCAAAAACCCGGGCAGGGCCTGAAAAGCGCAACTGATCTTCGGTCATCCCCGCGACCTTCACGATGGCGCCCTGCGGCGCAAGGTTGCCCTTTAGCCCAACGACGCCGCCGGTTTCGCTGATCGGGGCGGCGACGGGGTAGATCACGCGGCCATCGGCCTCGCGGCTGACGCGGTCGATCTCTTCACCGATGCTGCGGCCCGTGGCGGTCATGCAATCCTCGTGGATCAGCCCCGCTTTGCGCAACTCTTTCATCACGACCGGCACACCGCCGGCTTCGTAGAGGTCCTTCGCGACATAGGCGCCGCCGGGCTTGAGATCGACAAAATAGGGTGTGTCGCGGAAGATCGCGCAAACGTCGTCGAGGAAGAACTCAATCCCCGCCTCATGCGCGATGGCCGGAAGATGCAGCCCGGCATTGGTGGAGCCGCCGGTGCAGGCGACAACGCGGGCGGCATTTTCCAGGCTTTCGCGGGTGACGATGTCGCGCGCCCTGATGTTGCGTTCCAGAAGGCGCATCGCCGCCCGGCCGGACGCTTCGGAGTATTGGTCGCGGCTTTCATAAGGCGCGGGCGCCCCGGCAGAGTTGGGCAGCGCGAGGCCGATCGCCTCGGACACGCAGGCCATGGTGTTGGCGGTGAACTGGCCGCCGCAGGCCCCGGCAGAGGGGCAGGCGACGGCCTCTAGCTTTTCTAATTCGCAGGTCGACATGTTGCCCGCCTGGTGCTGGCCCACGGCCTCGAACACGTCTTGGACGGTGACGTCGCGCCCCTCATACCGCCCCGGCAGGATCGAGCCGCCGTAGATAAAGACCGACGGCACGTTCAAGCGAACCATCGCCATCATCATGCCCGGCAGGCTTTTGTCGCAACCGGCGAGCCCGACGAGCGCATCGTAGCAGTGGCCGCGCATGGTCAGTTCCACGGTGTCGGCGCTGGCCTCCCGGCTGACAAGGCTGGAGCGCATCCCCTCATGCCCCATCGCGATCCCGTCGGTCACCGTGATTGTCGTGAACTCCCGCGGGGTGCCGAAAGCGGATTTCACGCCCATTTTGACCGATTGCGCCTGGCGGTTCAGCGCGATGTTACAGGGAGCGGCCTCATTCCAGCAGGTCGCGACGCCGATCAAGGGTTGGTGGATCTCCGCCTCGCTTAATCCCATCGCGTAAAGGTAGGACCGGTGGGGCGCGCGCTCTGGCCCCTCGGTCACATGGCGGCTGGGAAGCCGGGACTTGTCAAAGCGGGGCGCGTCCATGGGGATCCTCCTCAGGCTTATCGTTTGGCTGAGCATTAGGCCGCGCACCCAAGAAGCACAAGCGCCGCCGCCCCTTGACGCGGGCCACCTGCGACCGCAGGTCAGGGCCATGACGGTTTACACCACGTTCCAGGACAGCGCGGCCGCCGCGATCCCGCGGCCCAGGCTTTGGCGCGTGGCGCTGACGCTGGCGCTGACCTTTGGGCTGATGGTGGCGACAACGATGGGGGCGATCCTGCTTCTTGAATGGGCGGGCGCGGGCGCGCCTGGCGCGTCGCCGGCCGGGGTTGTGGCGTTTTTGGCGGGCTTTATCGCCGTTCCCGTCGCGTTGCAGATCGCAGCACGGGGGCATTACCGCGTTACGCTCAGCCGCTTCCTGACCCGGACCGGGCGCCTCTCGATGCGCGCGTTTCTTGCCGGCGCAGGTGCTGTCGCCATGCTTTTCGGCGTCGTGCTCCTGGCACTCTGGCCCTTTATGCCCCCCGCACCGGGGGTGCCGTTTGGCCTGTGGCTTGTTTGGCTCTTCCCCGCAGCGCTTGCGCTTTTGATCCAATGCGGTGCGGAGGAGATGTTTTTCCGGGGCTACCTGCAAACGGCCCTGGCCGCGCGGTTTCGGGCGCCCGCGCTCTGGCTGGTGGCGCCGGCGGTTCTGTTCGGTCTTTTGCACCTTAGCCCCGGGATCTATGGACCCAACGCCTGGCTGATCGCGCTGTCGGCGACGCTGATGGGCCTTGTGGCGGGCGACGTGACAGTGCGCACGGGCTCCATCGCTGCGGCGGTGGGGTTGCATTTTGCCAACAACGCCATAGGGATCCTGCTGGTCGCGACGCCTGGCGCGCTGGACGGGTTGGCGCTGGCACGCTCAACCGTCGGTCCCGAAAACGTGGCCGCGATGCGGGGCATGATCCTGGCCAATATCGGCCTCATTTTAGTGGGATATGCCACTTACGGGGTTTGGATGCGGCGCAACATGGGATTGCAATCCGATGGGCCGGACCGTAACACTCAAGCGGCGCGAACGAGACGGAGTGACGTGCAATGAACTGGATCAGCAACTACGTCCGTCCGAAAATAAACTCGCTGTTTTCCCGCCGCGAGGTTCCCGAAAACCTTTGGACCAAATGCGACAATTGTGGAACCATGCTGTTCCATCGGGAGCTGTCGGCCGCGCAGCACGTTTGCCCGAACTGCCAGCATCACATGTATATCTCGCCCCGCGCGCGGCTTGAAACGCTGTTTGACGCGGGCGTCTATGTCGACGTGCCTGTGCCAGAGCCGATTGCCGACCCGCTGCATTTCCGCGATCAAAAGCGCTATGTCGACCGGATGCGCGACGCCCGTCGCGACCGGGGGGAGCATGACGCGATGATCGTCGCGGACGGTGAGATCGGGCGCCTGCGGACCATCGTCGCCGTCCAGGATTTTGCCTTTATGGCCGGGGCGATGGGCATGTATGTCGGCAACGCGATCCTGGCCGCGGCGGAACGCGCGATCCAGCACCGGGCGCCCTTGGTTCTCTTTTCCGCCGCTGGCGGGGCGCGGATGCAGGAGGGGATCTTGTCCCTGATGCAGATGCCGCGCACGACCGTTGCGGTCCAAATGCTCAAAGAGGCCGGGCTGCCTTATGTCGTCGTGCTGACCCATGCGACCACCGGCGGCGTGACGGCGAGCTATGCGATGCTGGGCGATGTCCATATCGCGGAGCCCGGCGCGCTGATCTGCTTTGCGGGTCCCCGGGTGATCGAGCAAACGATCCGTGAGAAATTGCCCGAGGGTTTTCAGCGCGCCGAATACCTGCTGGAACATGGGATGATCGACCAGGTCATCCCGCGACAAAACCAACGCGATCAGATCGGCACGTTGCTGCGGCTTTTGATGAACAAGCCCCCCCGGATCCATGGCGATATCCCGTTTGCCGCGGAAAAGGCCGACCCCGATGTGCCGGCGGCGCCCGACGCTGAGGCCGCGCCACCCGCGTGACCGGCGGCGCAAGCGATATGGTGCTGCAGCGGCTGATGGCGCTGCATCCAAAACTGATCGACCTGACGCTCGACCGGATGCACCGGCTGCTGGCCGCGCTCGACCATCCAGAGCGGCAGTTGCCCCCCGCGGTTCTGATCGCGGGCACCAATGGCAAAGGCTCTGTCCAGGCGATGATGCGCGCGGGGTTGGAGGGCGCGGGGCTGACGGCGCATGCCTACACCTCGCCCCATCTTGCCTGGTTTCATGAGCGGATCCGTCTGGCGGGCGCACTGATCGAAGAGGCGGCGCTGACCGAAGCCCTCGCCACCTGCGAGGCGGCCAATGCGGGCCAGCCGATCACGTTCTTTGAGATTACCACCGCGGCCGCGTTCCTGGCGATGCGCGCGCATCCCGCCGATTGGGCGCTGCTTGAGATCGGGCTTGGCGGGCGGCTGGATGCGGTGAATGTGGTGGCGCCCGCGCTAACGGTGCTGACGCCCATCTCCTATGACCATCAGCAATATCTTGGCGAGACCTTGACCGAGATCGCCACCGAAAAGGCCGGCATCCTGCGTCCCGGCGTTCCCGCGATTGTCGCAGCGCAGCCCGATGAAGCGATGGCGGCGATCGAGGCGCGGGCCGAGACGCTGGGCACGCCGCTTTTGGTTCAAAATCGCGATTGGCAAGTGTGGGAGGAGCGCGACATCCTGGTGTTTCAGGATCTTTCGGGGCTTGAGGAGTTGCCGCGCCCCAATCTGATCGGCGCCCACCAGGTGGGCAATGCCGGCACGGCGTTGGCCGCGCTGCGGCACTTGGGCGTGGGAAACCTGGAGACGGCTGTCAGCCGCGCCGAATGGCCCGCGCGGGTTCAGAGGTTGCGCCAGGGGCCGTTGGTTGAGGCCGCAGCCCCGGCAGAGCTGTGGTTGGACGGTGGCCACAACCCCGCCGCCGGGGCGGCCCTGGCCGAGGCGATTGGCCGGCTGCCGCCCCGCCCGCTGCATCTGATTTGCGGAATGCTGCGCACCAAGGATGTGGCCGGATTTCTGCGCCCGCTCGCCCCCCTTGCCGAAACGCTCCACGCGGTTGCGATCCCGGGGGAGGCCGCGACGCTAAGCGCCGACGACACGCGCGCCGCCGCCAGCGCCGTGGGGTTGCGCGCCACCCTTGCGGAAAACCCGGCCGAGGCGGTCAGAGCGATTGCCGCAGACGCCCCGTCGGCGCGGATCTTGATCTGCGGCTCGCTCTACCTCGCGGGCCGAGTTTTGCGGGAGAACGGCTAAAGGGTTCTGGGAAAAACCTAGGTCCCCTACCGC
>CALCPC010000509.1 GCA_937900975.1 uncultured Paracoccaceae bacterium | reverse complement strand
AGCTCGTGCGCGAGCGTTCCGATAAAGGCACCCGGCCGGCCCTTTAGACGCGGGTGGTAGGTGATGGTGGCCGGCCCCGCGCCCCCGTCGTGAAAACTGCCAGCCACCGCATGGCCTTTGCGACGGCGGCCCGTTGTGCCCAATTCGACCAGCCGCACGGGCCAGTGGTTGACGCCAAGATGCGCGCGGATTTCGTCGAACATCGGGCTTGGCCGCACCTCGTCGCCCAAAAGACCGGCGGGGAAGAAGCGCGGCGTTGGTAGGATCAGGCGCGTGTGTTGGAAAAACGTCGCCGGGCCAAGCGTGGTGACAAGCCAGTAGAAGCGGTCTGTCACCCACTCGGCCTCCGCCGGGCGCGCGACGCCCGCGCGCCAGATCATGCCACCCGACGCTCACCCCACAGCGCGAACCACGCCAGCGCGGCCCCGGCAAAGGTGAGAAACGGCAGCATCGCAATGTTCACGGCGGCCCAGCCCGCCTCGGCGTCGCTGCCCGAGCAGTTCATCAAAAAGCCAGAGCTGAGCGACGCCACTGTCATCAGCCCAAAGACGCCGAAATCGTTCATACCCTGCACGCGGCCACGCTCTGCCGCGCTGTGCGCCCCGGCCAGCATCGTGGTCGCGCCGATAAAGCCGAAATTCCACCCAAGCCCGAGCAGGATAAGCGCCCCGTAAAAATTGAGAAGCGCAACCCCAGCCAGCGCCGTAACCCCGGCGCCGGCGAGACACACGAGGCCTGCTGCAATAATCCGCTTCTCACCAAATCGCGCGATCAGATGCCCGGTGAAAAAGGACGGGGCAAACATCGCGACAACATGCGCCGAGACGATGTCGGCGGCGTGGCCGGTGGTAAATCCGCACCCGACCACCGCCAACGGGGTCGAGGTCATCACCAGGTTCATCAACGCATATGTCACCATCGCGCAAATCATGGCGACGATGATCTTGGGATCGCGCAGCAGCGCCATCCGGTCGCGCCCCGCCGCGGGGCCCACGCGCGCCGCCGGGGGTTTGGGAATGTCGAGAAAGTAAAAGACGATGACACCGATGACGTTCAGCCCGACCGCGGCAAGGTATCCGCCCGCGAAAAGATAGGGGCCGGTCCAAGCCTCGCTGACCTTGACCAGTTGCGGGCCGATCAGCGCCGCCAGCAGCCCGCCGGCCAGCACGTAGGAAATGGCCTTGGGGCGAAACGCCTCGCTTGCTGTGTCGGTTGCGGCAAAACGGTAATAGCCCTGTGCGGACATGTAGACGCCCGTGGCCAGCGCGCCGGTGAGAAACAAGAGGAAGGAGCCGAAATAGATCCCCGCCGCCGACAACACCCCGCCCAGCGCCCCCGCCGCCGCGCCGACGACAAAACCTGTGCGCCGTCCCCGGCGCTGCATCAGCGACGACATCGGCTGCGTGCTGAGCATCGAACCGATGACCAGTGCGGAAATCGGCAGCGTCGCCAGACATTTGTCCGGCGACAGAACCTGGCCGGACAGGCCGCCCAAAATGATGTTGATGGGGATCTGAGCGCCCAAAAACGCGTGGGCAATCATCAGGACCCAAACATTGCGCCGCGCGCGGGCGTCGGGGTCGGGCAAGGGGCTGCTGGTGGTGGTGGCGTCTGTCATGGGGCCTGTCTACATGGCCTCTGGGGGCGTTCCAATGGGGTACACTCGACAGGAGCGCAGGTCTGTGATTTTCGTGCGGATGTGGGGGTCGCGCGATGACAGGGCGGATTTTGGAATGTGAGGCGGATGTCGCCGAAGGCGTGGCCTGGCTGTCCCAGCGGGTGCCCGCGATGGCGCGCGCGGCCAAGGTGTCGGGCCCTGTCCGGCTGCGGCGCCGGGAGTTCGCTCGCTTTGGTCGGCTATCGTCCGCCACCAGTTCTCGGTCGCATCGGCGGTTGCGGTGTGGGTGCGGCTTGAGGGGGCGTGCCTGACCGCGCCGGGCCCGGTCTCTGCCGCCGATGACGCGGCGCTTTTGGCCTGCGGCTTGTCGCGGCAGAAACGGCGCTATGCCCGTGCGCTGGCCGACAGCGGGATCGATTTCGCAACGCTCGACCACCAGGCAACCGAGACGGTGCTCAAGGACCTGACATCGGTCACGGGGATAGGCGTTTGGACGG
>CALCPC010000508.1 GCA_937900975.1 uncultured Paracoccaceae bacterium | reverse complement strand
TGGCGCGTGCCTCGGATCGGACGGTGCGGTCGCGGTGCTTTGGAGCGGGCAGCGGCCGGGCGCCTTCTGCCCCTTGTGGCCGGGCGCCGCGGGCATGGTGCCGGCCCCGGCCCGATACGGGATCGGCGCGGCTCTGGCGCCTGTCGGCTGCGGCTTTTTGGCGTGCGGTCCCGGTGGCTGTGACCGGCATGCGCATCACCGCGGCCGATGTGGCACGGCGCGCTGGGGTCAGCCAGTCGGCGGTTTCGCGCGTCTTCACGCCGGGCGCTTCAGCCTCGGCCCGGACAGCCGAAAAGGTGCGGCGCGCGGCTGAAGAACTGGGCTACCGGCCCAACGTTTTGGCCCGCGCGATGATCACTGGGCGAAGCCGGATCATCGGGCTGATCGTCGCCTATCTCGAAAACCAGTTCTACCCGCTGGCGCTGCAGCTTTTGGCCCGCGCGCTCAAAGCCGAGGGATATCACGTTTTGGTCTTCATGGCCTCCAATGGCGAAGACGCGGACAAGATGCTGGACGATCTTTTGGACTATCAAGTCGATGGGATCGTGACGGCCAGTGTGGGGATGTCGAACGCGCTGACCGCGCGCTGTGCGGCGGCCGGCATCCCGGTGGTGATGTTCAACCGGGGTCAGGACGGGGCGGATGTCTCTTCGGTCACGTCGGCCAACCGCGCGGGTGGCCAGCAGGTGGCCGAGTTTCTTCTGGCCGGGGGGCACCGGCGGCTCGGGCATATTTCGGGATGGCTTGGGGCCTCGACCGGGCGCGACCGTGCGGCGGGGTTTGCGGCGGGGTTGGCCGCCGCGGGGGCAGAGCCTGTGGCGCTGGTCGATGGGCTCTACCGCCAGGACCATGCCGCCGCAGTTGCGCGTGACATGATCCGAAACGCGAACCCCGATGCCATTTTCGTCGGAAACGATCACATGGCTTTTGCCGTTTTGGACACGCTGCGCACGGACCTTGGGATCGACGTGCCGGCGGAGGTCTCGATCATCGGCTATGACGACGTGCCGATGGCGGCTTGGCCCGCCTATGGGCTGACCACCGTGCGCCAACCCATCAACCGGATGGTCGCGGCAACCGTCTCGACGCTGTTGGCCCAGATTGAGGCGCCAGAGCGGCCGGTCGCGCGCATCGAGCTTGCCGGAGATCTTATTTTGCGCACCAGCGCGCGACAGCCGGAAGGATGGCATGATGGAAGGCTTTGACCCGCGGTTCCGGGATTTCCCGGACTATATCCTCGGGATCACCCGTGAGATTTGGGAGGAGCGGGGTATCGCCACGCTCCATCACTATTACGCCCGCGACATCGTGGTGCGGTCGCCTGCTTCGGTGGTTGTGGGCAACGCCAATGTGATTGGCGCGACCATGGCGACCCTGTCGGAGTTTCCGGATCGACAGCTTTTGGGTGAGGACGTGATCTGGTCGGGTTCGCCCGAGGCGGGGATGCTGTCCTCTCACCGGATTGTGTCGACCGCGACCCATGCGGGCGACGGTGTCTATGGTCAGGCCACCGGGCGGACCCTGACCTATCGGATTTTGGCGGATTGCCATGCCAAGGCCAACACGATCGATGATGAGTGGATTATCCGCGATCAAGGGGCCATCGTGCGGCAATTGGGGCATGAGCCGCGGGCCTATGCCGAGGCGCAAATCGCGGCAGAGGGTGGCAGGGAGACGGCAAAACGCCCGTTCACGCCGGCCATCGATCGCCAAGGGCCCTATACCGGCGCCGGCAATGACGACCCGACCGGCGCGCGCTATGCCGCCGTTTTGTCGGCGATCATGGCTGCGGATATGGCCGAAATTCCAAAGGCTTACGACCGGGCCTGCCGGCTAGAGCTGCCTGGCGGGGCAACGGGCTATGGCTGGGGGGCTGCGGACCGGTTCTGGATGGGCTTGCGCGCCGCCTTTCCGGACGCCACGTTCCGCATTCATCATCAGATCGGGCGCCAGGATGCCGCGATGCCGCCCCGCGCCGCCCTGCGTTGGAGCCTTGATGGCCATCATACCGGTTGGGGCGCGTTCGGCGCGCCGACAGGCGCCCCCGTTCATGTGATGGCGATCAGCCATGCGGAATTTGGGCCGCGTGGTTTGCGCAACGAATGGGTGGTTTTCGATGAAACCGCCATCTGGAAGCAGATCTTGCTTGGAACCCCCGGATGACCGGCGCGCAACGGCTGGAAACCGGGGGCCGATGCAGGCCGCAAACACATCGCGGCGCGGATGCGGTTGCGCTCCAAACGGGCCCGCGCCCCGGGGCCGGGTGCGCCAAGAAAGCGGCGCGGGGCGGTGGGGCGCTCTTGCGCGGCCGTCGGATCGCGCGGGGCGGACCCGACGCTTTGGCCACACTGCCCCGAGCCGCGGCAAATGCGTTGGCCTGTCGTCGCGGTGGAAGGCACGCGCAACGCCCCGTTTTACCGATACCCGCCCCGCACGGTCGGGATGGGACACCCCTAAGATCTGGAGAGTGCTTATGACCGCAACCCCTCAGCTTGTCCGCTATGGCGATCTCGTTCCCTGCAAAACCGCCTTTATCGACGCGCATACGCCCGGCTCCGACCGAAAAGAGAATTTCACGATCATTGGCGGCGGCGTTTCGGAAAGCCCCGACCAGCATGTCCACATTCGCGAAACGCCCGGGTTCAACATTGGCGCCGCGGGCCAACCGCCGTTTTGCCGCAACTCGCTGCACTCGCACAGAACAGCGGAGGTTTTCTTTGTTCTATCGGGGCGTTGGCGGTTTTTCTGGGGCCGGTGGGGCACGGCAGGCGAGGTTATTCTAGAGCAAGGGGACATCATCAACATTCCCACCGGGATCTTCCGCGGTTTTGAGAACATCGGCACCGATTATGGAATGATCATGGCGGTTCTCGGCGGTGACGACGCGGGCGGCGGCGTTGTTTGGGCACCGCAAGTGGTGGAGGAAGCCAGCGCACACGGATTGGTCCTTGGTCAAAGCGGTCGGCTTTACGACACCAAGCAGGGGGAAGCGCTGCCCGAAGGCGAGGCGCCGATGCCGCTTTTGACCGAGGCTGAGCTTGCAGAATTTCCAGAGCCTAAGGCTGCGGGTGTCGTATCCGGCTTCGTCGCGCGGTATCTGGATCTGGTCGCCTTGGCCGATGGCGCGCCTGCCAAGGTGATCGGCGCCGAGGCCAAGCTAAAGGATCGCCCGGGTTTTGAGATGGATTTCGTGACCCGGCGTTCCGGCGCCGAGGCGCAGACGCGCCATTCGAAACCCACGGTGCTGATGCCCGTTCGGGGGCATTGGCGCGTGGCGGCTGAGGCTGGACCTCAGACATTGGCGCCGGGTGACACGTTCTTGATCCCGGTAGAGTGGTCGTATTCTCTTACACCCGCGATGGAGGGCGAGGCGGCGCTTTACCGTGTCACCGCAACCGACGATCCG
Source organism: uncultured Paracoccaceae bacterium (assembly GCA_937900975.1). Lineage (GTDB taxonomy): Bacteria > Pseudomonadota > Alphaproteobacteria > Rhodobacterales > Rhodobacteraceae > Algicella. Next base: position 3,305 of record CALCPC010000508.1, on the reverse strand, counting down.
GCGGGTCCGACGCATTGGGACGGGTGAATGCACATCCGCGCCGCTCAGGCGATCCTTGCGCTTGCCGTTCTCGCGCCGGTTCTGTGGCCGCTCGCGGCGCTTGGCCAATCTTGGTCGGCCCGGGCTTTCGATAACGGCGCTTGGTTTGAGGCCGCCGTCACCAGCGCGGAGAACATCGTCACGCTTCATTGTGGCAATCGCTCTCCGACCGGGCAGCCGTTGCCCCGAACCGATGCGCCCGTCCTGACGCAGGCCTATGAAATCGCCGTCGAGATCCGTCATCCGACGCTGCCCGAGCGCCAGGGCGCCCGCGGCGACCTTGTTTTGATCGCTGGCGCCAAAGGCTACCGGCTGCCAGCGGCGATGTTCGACCTTATCCATGGCCGCGGCTGGGTGCAGCCTCTTGGCCTCGCCGACCCTCTGATCCGGGACCTGCTGTCGGCCCAGCGTGTGGCGCTGCAAGTGGGGTCTGGGTTGGTTGCCGAACTCTCACCCGATGGGCTGGCGGCTGGATTGTTGCAGACGCTTCGCTTTTGTGACGCGCGGCTTGCAGCGCTTGGGTTTCGTGCCCCGCCGGATGTTGCCGCGATTTTGGCCGGCCCCGCCCCGACACCCGGCCCCGCCCCAACGCCCGGGATCCCCGCTGATCTTCTGGCGGCCGTCGATGCGCAGATCCAACGCGGCTGCAGCGGTCCGGGGGACCGTCGCGCGGGCTGGTTGGCGGCCGGCGATCTTGACCGCGACGGGGTCCTGGATCCGGTGCTCGATTGGGCGGCGATCCGATGTCTTGCTCCGCCGGCGCGCCCGTTTTGCGGGGCCTCCCACTGTTCGGTCGATCTCTTTCTCTCCCGCTCTGTGCGGGCCGGGCGGGCGCCGGAAACCATCTTGGCCCTCGGCGTCGATCTGGTGCCGGCGCCGGGGGGCGCGGACCTTATGGCGGGTGTCGGGATCGGGCAGTGTCAGTCGGCGCGGCTTGGGCCGGACTGTCGGATGCGCTGGCGCTGGAACGGATTTGAAATGGCACCGCAGCGCTGACCGCTTGCGCCGCGGCGAAGTTTCCTGTTTCTCGCATAGAAAACAAAACGGGGAGAGGTCATGCCCTTGAAAACCACCCATGTCGGAGCGTTGCCGCGCAGCCAAGAGGTCGTCGATTTCCTCTTCGCGAGAGAGCGGGGGGAAGATGTCGATGACGCCGCCTTCGATGCCGCGATGACCGCCGCCGTGGCCGAGACGGTGGCCCGCCAAGTCGCGGCCGGCGTCGACATCGTCTCGGACGGCGAGACATCGAAGATTTCCTACGCGACCTATGTCAAGGATCGCTACACCGGGTTTGCTGGCGACAGTCCGCGGAACGCGCCGGCCGATCTGAAACTGTTTCCTAGCTTTCTAAAGCGCCTCGCGGACGCGGGCGGAACGCCGACATACGCCCGCCCGATGTGCGTGGATGCGGTGCAGTCGCGCGGGCAAGAGGCGCTTTTGAAAGACATCCAAAACCTCAAGGCCGCGATGGCCGCCCAAGGCGCCTCTCAGGGTTTTATGAACGCAGCAAGCCCTGGCGTGATCTCGCTCTTTCTGAAAAACGACTATTATCCAAGCCGGGAGGCGTATCTCGCCGCGCTGGCCGATGCGATGGCGGAAGAGTATCGCACCATTGTCGACGCGGGGCTCGACCTCCAACTCGATTGCCCCGACCTCGCCCTGTCGCGCCACATGCTGTTTACAGAGCTCAGCGATGCCGAGTTCGTGAACGTGGCCGAGATGCATGTGGAGGCGCTGAACCACGCGCTGCAGGGCATCGACCCCGAACGCGTCAGGATCCACATCTGTTGGGGCAATTACGAGGGTCCGCATGTCTGCGATATCCCGATGGACACGATGTTCGCGACGCTGATGTCCGTCTCTGCCCGGTATCTTTTGTTTGAAACCTCAAACCCGCGTCACGCGCATGAATGGGTTGTGTTCCGAGACCGCGCGGCAGAAATCCCCGACGATCGGATTTTGGTGCCCGGTGTGGTCGATACGACGACAAATTTCGTGGAGCATCCCGATCTGGTGGCCGAACGGTTAAACCGTTTCGTCGGAATAGTCGGGTCGGATCGGGTGGTCGCGGGCTCTGACTGCGGGTTTGGAACCTTTGCCGGTTTTGGCGCGGTCGATCCCGATATCGCCTATGCTAAGCTTGCGGCCCTAAGTGCGGGCGCGCGTTCGGTGTGAGCCATAGGAGAAGCGCGCCGCTCCTATCCTGTGGCGCCGGCTGCGTCTGCTGCAGGCTGCGCGTTGGGCCGGGCGCCGGGTGTCGACGGCGCTTCGCGCCGTCCGCGGGCTTGCCCGCGGGGTCGGGCTAGCCCGAACCGACACCCTTTTCCCTCCGCTCCAAAGCGCGCTCAGAAATCGAGGTTCTCAACGCTCAGCGCATTGTCTTGAATAAAGGCGCGGCGTGGCTCGACCACATCGCCCATAAGCCGCGTGAACACCTCGTCGGCCTCATCCGCCTGGTTGACGCGCACTTGCAGCAGCGTTCGGGCCTCGGGGTCGAGTGTCGTTTCCCAAAGCTGATCTGGGTTCATCTCCCCCAGGCCCTTATAGCGTTGCAGGCTCAACCCTTTTTCGCCCTCATCCATGATCGCCTCCAACAGCGAGAGCGGCCCCAGGATCAGGAGCTCACGGTCGCGCCGGACCAGGGTCGGGAGCGGCGCGTAAACCTCCTGAAGTGCTGAGGTCATCGCCCCAAGGCGCCGGGCCTCGCCACTGCGCAGGACCGGTCCGGGCAGGGTGCGCACCTCCTCGACCCCGCGCAGCGTTCGGAAAAGACGCAGGCCCTTGTCTTGTGTCGGGCGTCCCTGCCAGCCCCGCTCATACTCTGCCGCCACCAGATCGAGCCGGGTTGCCACGGCATTGGCGGCCCCTTGGGCGTCGGCGTCAAGGCGCCCGGGCACAATGGCCCCGGCAAGCGCTATCTGTTCCAGGATCGGCCGCGCATAAAGCGTTGGAAACGTCTCCAGATACCCCCGTGCTTCCCGCGCCTCCGCAACCACCCGCGCGAGGTCAGCGCCCGCGATTTCGGCCCCGTTGGCAAGCCGCAGCCGGGCGTTTTCCAGCCCCATCTCGATCAGATAATCCTCAAGCGCCGCCTGATCTTTGAGATAGACCTCGGACTTGCCGCGCGCGACTTTGTAGAGGGGGGGCTGCGCGATGTAGAGGTATCCACCTTCGATCAGGTCCGGCATTTGGCGGAAGAAAAACGTCAGGAGCAGCGTCCGGATATGCGCCCCATCCACGACCGCATCAGTCATAATGATGATCTG
>CALCPC010000507.1 GCA_937900975.1 uncultured Paracoccaceae bacterium | reverse complement strand
CGAACCAGCGCGCCCAGCTCGTCATTCACCGCGATGCGGAGGGCCTGGAAACTGCGGGTGGCCGGGAGGCTCTGACCCGGTTTGGGACGCGGCAGGCAGGACGAGACGATCTCGGCCAGCTGCCCGGTGCGGGTGATCGGCGCAAGTTTGCGGGCGGCACCGATGGCGCGGGCGATCTCCACCTTATCTTGGCCGGTGCTGGCGCGTTTCGGTTGCGTGTCGAATGTGTGTCGGTCGCGCTGACGGACGTCACCCGACCTTATGCCGCGCCCTCTGGCAAAACGCCGCGCCATGACCTCGACTGACTGGAAGGTGCGCCGTGTCCATCCAGAGTTGGACGCGGAGACCTGGCGCGATGCGCGGCTTGACGCGCTGCGCGTGGCGCCGACGGCCTTTGCCAGCCTGCATTCGGAGTGGGAGAAAAAGCCGCTGCGCGAAGTGTCGGCGTGGCTGAACCGCGCCAACCATTTCGCGGCCTTCGCAAAGGGGCGCGCGCTTGGGATTATTGCATGGAGCCAGATCGCCTATCCCGCTGGCCGGCACCGTGCGCAGGTTCTTAACGTCTATGTCCGGCCCGAAGCGCGCGGGCAGGGGATCGGTGACGCGCTGATCGAGGCGGTGGTCCGACATGCCGAAAAACACGTGCTGCAATTGGAGTTGGGCGTGACCGCAGACAACCCGGCGGCGCTGGCGCTTTACCAGCGCCACGGGTTCCGCGAGATCGGGCGGCTGCCCCGCGGCTATCACCACGCCGACGGGTTCCGCGACGAGATCCTGATGCTGCGCCCGCTCGACGGACCCAAGGATGCGGCGGCGCAGCACCCTTAGGCCGTTCCGCCCTGTCCCGGGGCGCACCCGCGCCGGCGCACGGGCTCTGGCCATCGGGTGCGCGCGCCATCCCACCGCCGGGGAACGCAGTGGAGCGCGGAGCCCTCGTCGGGCCGCGCGCCCGGCGGCGCGCGGATCCCGTTGCCGCGCCGCACCCTTGTTGCAGCGCGGCAACGGGGGGTTGAAACCCCGCGGGCCGGCGCGCTAAGCGGAACGCGATTTCAAAGGACCCCCTGCCAATGCCCTATCGCCTGTCCACCGCGAATTCGGATTTCGAAGCCGGTTTCGAGGCGCTGATGCAGCGCAAACGCGCGGCCGACGCGACCGTCGACGCCCGTGCGGCCGAGCTCCTGGCGGCCGTGGCGGCGGAGGGCGATGCCGCCGTGATCGATCTGACCGAACGCTATGACGGCGTGCGCCTGACGCCGCAAACGCTGGCGGTGACAGCGGATGAGATCGCCGAGGCCACAGCCCGGATCAGCGCCGAGGATCACGCGGCGCTGACGCTGGCCGCCGACCGGATCCGCGCCTATCACAGCCGCCAGCGGCCCCAGGACGAAAGCTGGACGGATGCGGCCGGCGCGCGGCTTGGCTGGCGCTGGACGCCGGTGGATGCGGCCGGGCTTTACGTCCCCGGCGGCATCGCATCCTATCCCTCGTCGGTCCTGATGAACGCCATCCCCGCCTCTGTCGCCGGGGTCGGCAGGCTGGCCATGTGCGTCCCGATGCCAGAGGGCACGGTCAATCCCCTGGTGCTGGCCGCGGCCGCGCTGGCCGGCGTGACCGAGATTTACCGCATCGGTGGCGCCCAGGCGGTGGGCGCGCTGGCCTACGGCACCGCGACAATCTCCGCGGTCGATGTGATCACCGGTCCCGGCAACGCCTATGTCGCCGCCGCCAAGCGCCAAGTCTTCGGCCGTGTCGGGATCGACATGATCGCGGGACCGTCGGAGGTTTTGGTGATCGCCGACGCCAGTGCCGCGCCCGATTGGATCGCGATGGACCTGTTGGCGCAGGCCGAGCATGACAGCGCCGCCCAAGCGATCCTGATCACCGACGACCCGGCGCTCGCCGACGCAGTGGACCGCGCGGTTGCAGCGCATCTTGAAACGCTGGACCGCCAGAAGATCGCAGCCGAAAGCTGGGAGGCGTTCGGCGCCCTGATCGTTGTGCGCGATCTTGGCGAGGCGGCGGCGTTGTCGGACCGGATCGCGCCCGAACACCTGGAGCTTTGCGTCGCCGATCCCGACGCTTTGGCCGCAAACATCCGCCACGCCGGCGCGATCTTCCTTGGCTCCTGGACGCCCGAGGCCATCGGCGATTACGTCGGCGGGCCCAACCATGTGCTGCCGACCAGCCGCTCGGCCCGCTTCGCCTCGGGGCTGTCGGTGCTCGACTTCATGAAACGCACGACGCTGGCGGCCATGACACCCGAAAGCCTGCGCGCCATCGGCCCCGCCGCCGTCCACCTTGCCAAGTCGGAAAGCCTTGGCGCCCACGCGGCCTCTGTCGCGCTGCGGCTTCAGCGATTGGCGCGGGAATGACGGGGTCGGCGCGGATCATATCGGTGGCGCTGGATGAGGCTGGTCTGCCCGCGCCGACGCCCGAACTGGATCAAGAGCGGCGCGTCGCGATGTTCGATCTGACCGAGAACAGCTTTTTTGCGCCGATGGGTGCCGCGCCCGGCCCCTATCGCCTTCACCTCGCGCTTGAAGGGCACCGTCTGACGCTGACCGCAACGCCAGAGGCGGGCGGCGACGGGTTTCCGGTGGTGCTGTCATTGGCCCCGCTGCGCCAAACGATCCGCGACTATGGCGCGATCTGCCAGACCTACTTTGCCGCCGTAAACCACCAGCCCCTGGCGCAGATCGAGGCGCTGGATGCCGGGCGCCGGGCCATCCACGCCGCTGGGGCCGATGCTTTGGACGCGATGCTTGCGCCGCAGGTGAAGACCGATGCCCCGACCCGGCGGCGGCTGTTCTCGCTGATCGCGGTTTTGCTTCCGCCCGGCTAGCCCCAGGGGGACCGGGGCAAAACGCCGGCCCCAGGGGGACCGGGGCAAAACGCCGGCCCCAGACTGACCGCGCACTGGCCCCAGACTGGGCCCCAGACTGGCCCCGGCTGGTGTTAAGACTTGAAGTCGGGGCCGTTTGCCCTCATTTACTCGGCGCGGTAGACCGTCTGCGGCGCCGCGCGACGCAACAGTGATCGGAGAGACCATGGCCAAGGAAGAGCTTCTTGAATTCCCAGGTGTCGTGACCGAGCTTCTGCCGAATGCGACATTCAGGGTGGAGCTCGAAAACGGCCATGAAATTATCGCCCATACCGCCGGAAAGATGCGCAAGAACCGGATCAGGGTGTTGGCCGGCGATAAGGTCCAGGTTGAGATGACGCCCTATGACCTGACCAAGGGTCGCATCAACTATCGCTTTAAGTAAGACCCATCCGACGTGACAGCGCCGCGGCTTGTCCTCGCCTCTGCGCGCCCGCGACGGCGGGCGCTCCTTTTGCAGGTGGGCATCGTCCCCGATGCGGTGCGCCCGGCCGACATCGACGAAACGCCCAAAACAGGAGAACTGCCCAGGGTTTATGCCGCCCGTCTTGCGCGCGAGAAAGCGGCGGCCGTGGCGGTGGAGCCGGGCCTGATCCTTGCGGCCGACACGGTTGTCGGTGTCGGGCGTCGGATCCTCGGCAAACCCCGGGATCGCGCGATGGCCGAGGCTTATCTGGCGCTTCTATCGGGGCGGCGTCACCGGGTGACGACCGCGGTTGCGGTGCGCTTTGGCGACCGGGAGGGTCACCGGACGGTGGAGACGGCGGTGCGGTTCAAGCGGCTGAGCCCTGGCGAAATCCAGCGCTATCTCGACACGGAAGAGTGGCGCGGCAAGGCCGGTGGCTATGCGATCCAGGGCATTGGGGCCGCGTTTGTGCCGTGGATCGGCGGGTCTTACAGCAATGTGGTGGGGCTGCCCCTGACCGAAACGCTTGGCCTTCTGGGCGGCCTGGGCTATCCTGTAACGCTCGCGGGTGCGCCGGTATGAACGCGCCGCGCAAGGCCGGGCAAGCCGCCCCCCGGCAAAGCCGGGCGCTGCGACACCCCTGGACATCGGCGCAACCGTGAAGGGCGTCGAGATCGCCATCGACCGGCTGCCCGATGGGCGGGGCATCGCGCTTCGCCTCATCGACGGCGCGCTTGACGATCTTTTGATTGACCCGCCCGCGGCCCTTGGCCCCGCGCAGCCCGGGGCTATTTTCGCTGCCCGCAGCGGGCGGCCGATGAAAGGGCTGGGGGGGATGTTCGTCGATCTCGGCCCCGGTGGCACGGGGTTCCTACGGGAGGCAAAGGGCCTCGCCCCCGGCACGCTTGTGCCCGTCCAGGTGACAAGTGTCGCCGAACCGGGCAAGGCACCGCCCGTGACGCGTCGTCTGCTTTTGAAAAGCCGCTACACGATACTGACGCCGGGACGGCCGGGCCGCAATCTCTCACGCCGCATCCGCGACGCCGAAGAACGTGCGCGGCTCGACGGCCTTGTCGACGCTATTGCGCTCAGCGCCGGGGATGGTCTGATCCTGCGCTCGGCGGCCGCGGGTTGCGACGGCCAAACCCTGGCCGAGGACATCGCGACGCTCACAACGCTGCGCGAGACTGTGTTCCAGCCCGCCGAGAGCCCGGGCCTTCTCCTTTCCGCTGCGGACGCTGCATTTCAAGCCTGGCGCGACTGGACCGACCCCCTGCCTGACAGCGTCCACGACAGCGCGGGGTGTTTTGCGGATCTCGGCCATTGGGACCGGATCGATGCGGTGAAATCGGCCCGCATTGATCTGCCCGCCGGCGCCTGGATCAGCGTTGAGCCGACGCGGGCGCTTGTGGCGGTCGATGTGAACACGGGTCCCGACACCAGCCCCGCCGCCGGACTGAAGGCCACGATTGCGGCGCTGCGCGCGTTGCCCCGCGCGCTGCGGCTGCGCGGGCTTGGCGGTGTGATCGTGATCGACCCCGCGCCCTTCCCAAAGTCCGAGCGCAAGGTGCTTGAACAAGTGGCCCGCGCGACATTCCGCACGGATCCGATCGAGACCGCCCTTGCCGGTTGGTCTCCGCTTGGCCATCTAGAACTGCAGCGCAAACGAGAGCGCCGCCCGATCAAAGACATGTTGGTCCAATGAAGTGCCCGATCTGCAGCAAACCGACCGAAAAACCCTGGCGCCCGTTTTGCTCTCGCCGCTGCGCGGACATCGATCTCGGCCGTTGGATGAATGAGGCTTATGTGCTGCCCGAAACCGCCGCCGACGAGGACGAAAGACCGCGCCCGCCGCAGCCCCGGCAGTAGCCAAAATCCCCCTGGACACCCCGCAAGCCATGGCCTAAACCTAAAAAGCTCCAGAGGAGCGCCCGGGTAGCTCAGGGGTAGAGCAGCGGATTGAAAATCCGCGTGTCGGTGGTTCAAATCCGCCCCCGGGCACCACCCTTTCCAACTTTGGTATTCGCAGCGTAAAGCGTTTCGTGGAAAGCCTGGATCCAATAGCGCTGCCTGAAGTCAGAGGTTTCAAAGCCGTACGGGACGCTTGAAGTCTGAGGTATTGGACCAGGTGCTTTCGGCAGCGATTTTATCCCAGAGTCCGACACCACATTGAAATTCTTACACTTTTGTCCGCCTTCTGGTCCGCCAACATGCGCTTCCGGGCGCTTTCCGCGCGGGTCTTCTGACTGGCGCCACCGGTGTAGCCGGTGACATCCTTCGAAGTGCGTTGACCCGTAATCGCCATGATCTCCTGCGCTGGAGCCCTTCTCGGCAAGCTAGGCGGCGTCGCTAAGAAGCCCGTGAACGGAGTGTTGGGGCAGGCCCGTTTCCGCACCCTTTGCGGACCCGGTTGCCGAAACCGTTCGACGGGGCCGTGTTTATGTCTTCGGATCGGTCTGGGCCAACGCCTGTGCGGCCATGGTCTGGGTTTCCGGTCCCACCAGCCAAGAGCGCTGGGCTGCGCCAAAGTCTTCAGGCGCATCGTCTCGCCGGTCTCCGCGCGGCAGCTGCGGGTGATCTCAGCGGTTTCGGCGCGTTATTCCAGGCCGCTCATTTCGCCGAGGCGGACCGACGGGGGCGCCTTGAAGTTCGGTAGCGTCCGCTGGCGACAGGGCCGTTTCAGCGGCGGCACAGCGGCGCGGTCGGTGTTCAGCGCCATGGTGCTCAGGATCAGGGGACAGTCGCTGGTGGCGTGCCCCCCGGCCCGCGTGCACCCTTCGGCCGGCGAGAGGCCGCGCTTGGAAACGTCCACGCGGGACAGCGCATTGGCGGCCTTGTCGCGCAGAGCCACGGTCAAGAAGCGCCGCTGGTTGGCGTTCGCAAACTCCCCGCGAGCAGGTGTTTGGGCAGCCACAAAGGATCGGCGCGCGCCTGAAGCTTCATCCGCCGGGAGGCGGGCGAAGGCTTGGACGCGTCGATGGCGCTGAGCGTCACAGCGACGCCAGCGGGCAGCCCCTTCAAGGTGCCGGGTTGCAGGGAGGTGTCCTCGCCCAGCCCGGCGTGCCCATGGGCGACGCGGCGGCCCGAGGCATTGAAGTCCACACCGCCGGGTTCGGCGGTCGTGGCTTCGTCCATTGCTTGGGCACGAAATCTGGAAAGCGCACCCCGTCCACGTCATCATGCGCGATGACCAGCGCTTCCCCGTCCACGATTTGGCTGGGGCCCCATAAATTGGCGTCCCGTTTGTTCTGAGATGGCGTCCAAACGCCCAGATGTCGGGCGTTCGCGATGTCCAGCCCCTCTTGCTGGCTCTCAATTCGTCAGTCCGCCCGGCTCCAACCACTGTTGCCGACCAAACCGCGGGGTGTGCCGCGCGTGGACGACCGCCGGGTGATCGGCGGTGTTTTTCGGATTATC